>NZ_DBIC01000262.1:1234-13372 GCF_002296545.1 Herbaspirillum sp. UBA812
CCTTCAGGTGATCGTTGATGCGCTCGATACGTTCCTGGAACAGGTTGAAGAAGAACATGCCGACCACCGCAATGCCAATGCCCAGTGCCGTCGCATAGAGCGCCGTACCGATGCCCTGCGACACCTGGCCCGGATCGGACACGCCCTGCACCGCCAGCGCCTTGAAGGTGTCGATGATGCCCAGGATGGTGCCCAGCAGGCCCAGCAGCGGGGCGGCCGTCACGATGGTATCGAGGATCCACAGGCGCTGCTGCACTTCGCCGCGCTTGGCAATGTAGACCGACTCGCTGAAATCTTCCAGGTCCTTCTCGGTATGCAGGTGATGCTTCTCGGCCAGGATGTCCGACACCAGGGCCAGCGGCAGGCTGGGACGGGTGGTCAGTTCGGCCGGCAGTTCCTGCAGGTGCTGGACCGCGTGCGTCATGGCGCGCTCCAGGCCCGTGGCCTGGCGCATGGTGTAGCCGAAGAACAGGCCGCGTTCGACGATGACGAAAATGGCCAGCGCCGCGCAGGCGTACATCAGGTAGAAGGCCAGTTCGTGGAGTAGTTGCATGTTCATGCTTGCCTCTCTTGCAGTGATGGGCGGCCCGTGTTGCAGGTGCGGGCCGCCCGGTTCAGGCCGCGATCAGAAATCCGCGGTCAGGGTGACGGTGAAGGTGCGCGGGGCACCGATGTAGAGCGAAGGATCGGTGCCAGGGATGCCGTTGACCGCCACTGCGTTGGTGGTGAACTGGCTGCCGCTGCCGCCGTTGAGGTTGAGGTACTGCTTGTCGAACAGGTTGTAGACGTTCAGGCGCACGGTCGGCTTCTTCAGCCAGGTGGTGGACGCGAAGGTCATGCCGGCACCGGCGTTGAACAGGGTGTAGCCACCCAGTGCATCGTCGTTGACCAGCGTGGTGTAGCGGCGGCCGGTGTACTTGGCCTGGCCGAACACGTACCAGCCATCCTGTTGGTATTGCAGCGACAGGCCCGACAGCCAGTTCGGCGTATCCGGGAATTCCTTGCCCGAGGTCGGCAGGAACTGGGTCGAGCTGTTGCGCAGGTCCTGCTTCATCTTGCTCTTGATGTAGGACAGCGAGCCGTACATCGACAGGTTGCGGGTGAAGGCGTAACCGGTTTCCAGTTCCAGGCCGTGCGAGCTGGCATCGCCGACGTTGTAGTCGGTCTTGTTGTTGGTATCCGGGTTGTAGGCGCTGGCGATGCGGTTGTGATAATCGATGTAGAACAGCGAACCGGAGGCCATCCACTTCTCGGTGTTGTAGCGGTAGCCGAGGTCATAGTTCCAGGAAGTTTCCTTGTCCACCGGCACTTCGCGCTGGGTCGCCCCGACCAGCTGGCCGTTGACGATGGTGCCGCCCGAGAGCAGGCCGAAGTAGGAGAAGTTGCCCGGTGCCTTGAAGTTCTTGGCGGCATTGAAGAACACCGACTGTTTCTCATCGAGCTGGAAGCGCACGCCCAGGCTGGGCAGGAAGTCGGCGTAGTTCTTCTTGACCTTGTAGTAGCCGGCGCTGGAATAGCTGTTGGTGCCGCTGGTGGAACCGGTGCTCGGGTAGTTGGTGAAGTCGCGGTCGATGGAGGAGTAGCGGCCGCCGACTTGCACGTTGAGCTTGTCGTTCATCATGCTGATGCTGTCCTGCAGGAAGATCGACTGCGCCGTGCTGACGGTCATGGTGTCGCGGTACTGCAGGATGGAGCCATCGGCATTGCGCAGCCACTGGTCCGAATTGTCCTGCCACAGGTCGGCGATGTTGCCGTTGTTGTCCACGCGGCTGAAGGGACCGGTCTGCTGGTGACGGGCGCGCTCGACCCAGTAGCCGGCCAGGATGCGGTGGTTGTCCAGCTGCTGGTTGAACTTGAAGGTCACGCCCGGACGATAGGTGCGGGTGCGGCTGCCTTCATAGGCGTAGACCGTATCGAGACGATCGCCGTCGCCGTTGACATCGCGTGCGCCGCCACCGAGCTGGCTGGCGCCGGTCACGCCGCCTTCACGCACGGTCTGCAGCTGGTTGCCGCCGGTGCCGAAGCCGTACCAGAAGTAGGGATCGATATCCAGGCTGGAGGTCGGGCTCAGCTGGAAGTGCGCATTGATGGTGCCCAGCCAGTTCTCGAAGGGATTGAGGTTGTAGGCGTAGTACGCGTTGTTGGCGATGTTGGCCGCAACGTTGGGTGCATAGGTGGTGTCGTTCTGCGCGGTACCGGCCACTGCGGGCTGGTGCTGCGGAATGGTGCTGCCGAAGTCGGCATTGCGGCCCAGTTGGGAGATCTGGGTCTTGGTCAGCGAACGGTAGTTGTTGTTGAGCTGGCGGTTGTAGAGCAGGTTGGCGTTGATGAAGCTGCCCTGGCCCAGGTCGAAGTTGGTGCCGATGTCGACGTGATCCTTGATGGCGCCGCCCGGTCCCTTGAACTTGTCGGCAGTGGTCTTGGAGTACGAGATGAAGAACTTGAACTTGTTGTCCAGCAGCTTGCCCGAGTCGAAGCGCACATAGCGCTTCCACAGGCTGTTGGAGCCGAAGGCATTGGTCACGCGGATGCGCTGCTGGTCTTCCGGTGCGCAGAAGGTCATGCCGATGTTGCCGCCGGTGGCGCCCACGTGCGGGGCTTCGGTATCGGTGGAACCCTGGGTCACGAAGATGTTGCACAGGTTGTCCGGCTCGGTGTACTCCTGCGGATAGACCGCGAAGTTGCCGGAGTCGTTGACCGGTGCGCCGTTGATGGTGAAGCCCAGCTGGTCGCTGTTGAAGCCGCGCACCCGGATGTTGCCGCCGAACAGGCCCGAGCCGTCGTTGTCGTAGGTGTTCACGCCGGGCAGCAGGTTGATCATCTGGTAGGGCGTGCCGGTGGGCGATTGCTTCTCGATGTAGTCACGGTTGACCGAGCTGCGCGCCTTGGGCGAATCTTCCGCCTGGATCAGGCCGGTGGCTGCAGCTGTGCCGGCACTGGCGCTGCCGCCGCCCTGCACGGTCACGGTGCCGACGTCGGTGGTGGTGGTCTGGGCGAAGCTGAAGGCCGGTGCGCCTGCCATGAAGAGCCCGGATATCAGCAAGGACAGCCGGGTGAGTTTGCATTGCATGTCGTGTTCCCCTGGGTTTGTTGAACTGCGTGTCGAAATCGTTGCGCCCGGTGCGCGCCCCCTGCGTTCTGCAGCGGGCCGCGTCAGACGGGAATGAATTCCAGATCGGCGGTAAACCGGTGCGTGCTCTCGCCCTTGTAGCTGTCTTCCGGGAAGGGCGCGAAGGCGGCGCGATTGATGGTCTTGCGGGCGGCATCATCGAGCAGCATGGAGTTCGATGAACTCTCGATGCCGCTGTCGACCACGCTGCCATCGCGCTTCAACACGAACCACACGCGCACCTTGCCTTGCGGGCGCAGGGTGCTGGCTTCGCGTCCGGTCGGATAGCGCTTGATGCTGTTCAGATGTGCGCGCAACTGGCCGACGTAGGTCTGCTCGATGTTGGCGGTGTTGGCCGGCGGCGGCGACGGCGGGGCCACCGGCGCGGCCTGCACCGGGGGCGCGGCCGGGGCGCTGGGTTGCGGCGGCGTGGCCGGCAGGATCGGTGCGGTGGCCGAGGGCGGTGCCGGGTCCACCGGGGCCGGCGCTTGCTTGACCGGGGCCGGCTTGGCCACGGGCTTGGGTGCTTCCTGTTTCTTCGGCGGCTCGACCGGCTTGGGCTGCGGTTCCACTTGCGGCTTGGGTTGCGGCACCGGAGGCGGCGGTATTTCCGTCAGCGAGATTTGCACCGGCTGCGGATCTTCCTTGCGCTTGAGTTCGGTCACTTTCTGCACGCCGGCCAGGATCAGCACGGCCAGTACCACCAGCGAGGGCAGCGTGGCCAGCGGCTCGCGGAAACGGAAGAGGATGGGAACGTTCATCATCACTGCTTGCGGGTGGCAATCGAGATGGAATCGAAACCGCCCTTCTTGAGCGTATCCATCACGTCGACCAGGCGCTGCACCTCCACGCCGCGGTCGCTGTTGATGATGAGATTGAGTTTCTCGCCATCCTTGCGCAGCTTGTCGAGGCGGGCGGTGAGGGCGTCCAGGGTAGTGTTCTCGCCATCGACCTGGATCACGTCTTCCTTGGCGATGGTGATGACGGCCTTGGTCTGCGGTTTCAGATCCTGGGCGGTGGACGAGCTGGGCAGCTGGGTCTTCAGGCCCAGGGCCGGAATCACGTTCAGGCTGATCAGCACGAAGAAGACCAGCAGGAACATCATCACGTCGATCATCGGGATGATCTCGACGCGGGCCTTCCGTTTTTTGGGTTCGTCCCAACTGCGCATGCCACACTCCTCGAAGCTTCGTTATACGATTTGTAGCGCTATAGTTTTTATAGCGATGCGCAGCGTAGCGAGGAAATGTGTCGTGCGTATTACACCATGCGGGTTTGCGTTAACCCGAGTGAAGAAAATGTTGCCTGGGGTTATCCGCAAGTCCGCAGTTGTGCCAGTGGCTGACGCCTGCCGGCGACAGCGTGCGGCGTGCCATCAGCGCCGTGGCAGGGGCATGCGGGGCAGCATGGACAGCAGCAGCTTGCACAGGTAGACCACGATCAGCGAGCCCGAGAGATCGCCGACGGACATGACGATCAGGCCGCTCCAGAAATCCGGATAGACCCCGCGCATGACGAACCAGATCAGCTGGAACAGTGGATTGGAGAGCGCATAGAGCAGGATGCAGGCCATCAGCCGGGTGGTGTTGAGGTTGCCCAGGTTGCGCCCCAGGTCCATGCCGGAGAGAGTGAGGCGGTAGGCCAGGTAGGGGGCGCCGGCCGAGATCAGGCAGTAGCCGGCGGCGGCGATGAGGTCATGCGGGAACAGCTGATAGGTGGCCGCCGTGGCCAGCGAGCCGACCAGCAGGCCTACGCAGCCGGCCTCGGCAAAGAGCAGGGTGCAGATCAGGCGCACGCCGGCGGGCAGGTAGATCCAGGCGATGCCCTCGGTGAACTGGGTGCGCCGGAACAGCCATTCGTTGATCGAATAGAACAGGAAATAGCACAGCGCCGTGCCGGCGATGGCGGCCAGGTGGGTGCGCAGGACGGAACGATGGTCGGGCGAGGCTTGCATGGCGAGGGGAGGCTGGGACATGCGGAACGGCGCGTATGTTACCCAATGCGGCGGGGCGCTGCACCTCAACAATTTTCATCAGTGTGGCGCGCCAGCCTCGCAAATCAACGCGCAAACGGGCCCGATGGACGAATTGCTGCCGGCCAAGACGGTAAAGTTTGCACTTTCCGGCAGGCCCGGCGTATGATTCGCTATCAATTCTGGAACGATGTCGCGCGCGCGCGTGTTACGCGCGCTCCGTACGTAACGCGTTCCTGACTTGCAAGACAACAACCAACACCATCGCCATATGGGTAAAAACAAGCGGCCGGCGGATATCTACCTGAGATTTCTGCAACTGGCCGAAGCACTCCGGGGATTGCCGTCACTGGCTACGCTGGATCCGCTCGAAGACCGGATCCTGGCTTTCATCGCCCGTGCCGGGCAGGAGCAGCAACGCCTGTCGGTGCGTGACCTGATGGCGCAAAGCGAATTCGGTTCGCCCGCGATGCTGCATGCGCGCCTGAAATCCATGCGCGAGAAGGGCTGGATCGTGCTGGCCGATACCGAAGATCCGCGCCGCAAGCAGGTCGAACTGAGCCAGGCTGCCTGGCTGCATTTCGACAAGCTCTCCAAGTGCCTGGTGCAGGCCACGCGCGACAAGTAATCTCCCCCCGTCATACGGCTGTCATGCTGCGGACATACCGGGCCGTTAATCTCACGGCCTCGCTGCGGCGCTGACTGCCTGCCGCCTTGCAGCTCATTGTCCCGGATGGTTTCGATGCGACTGCTTTCCCTTTTTTCTTCCCGCGCCGCTTTCCTGTGTTCACTGTTGCTGGGCGCCTGCGCCTTGTCGGCCAGTCCGGCTCAGGCCGCCGATCCCCACAAGCTGTGGGAAATCACCAGCCAGCAATGCCTGCCCAACATGCAGTCCACCGGCCAGCCGCAGCCATGCGTGATGGTCGATCTGGCGCGCGGCTTCGTGGTGCTCAAGGATCTGGTCGGTCCCGCGCAATACCTGCTCATGCCGACCCGTCGCCTGACCGGCATCGAAAGTCCGGAGTTGCTGGCGCCGGATGCGCCCAACTACTGGGCTTATGCATGGGAGCAGCGCGGGCGTGTGGCGCAGGCCCTGGGCCGTCCGCTCTCCGATGAACAGCTGGGCATTGAAATCAATTCGGCGGCCGGCCGTTCGCAATTGCACCTGCATCTGCACATCGATTGCATGCGCCGCGATGTGGCGGCCAGCCTCGACGATCACCGGGGTGACCCTTTGCAGCAATGGCTGCCGTGGTATTTCGAAGGCCATCGCTACTGGGTCATGCGCCTGCCCGCCGATGCGCTGGCACAGCACGATCCGTTCAAGCTGGCCGCTGCCCGCAGCGCCTATGCGGCCGACAACATGGCCTCGCAGTCACTGCTGCTGACCGGGGCGCGTTTTGCCGATGGCAGCACCGGCTTCTTCCTGGTCAACATGCCGGTCAACTTCGACCGCGAGGAACAGGGCAGTGCGGAAGTGCTGATGGATCACGACTGCCGCTGGTAAGCCGGCACATTCACTCGGCGAATTCGCGCACCAGCGTATCGAACACCAGCCGCAGGCGCGGCGGCACCGGTCCGCGTTGCGGGCGGTAGAGGTACATGTCCCAGGGATCGGGTTCGTGATCAGTCATGACGGGGACCAGCCGTCCTGCCGCGATGTCGTCCTCGCACAGGAAACCGGCAATCTGGCCGATGGCCACGCCACTTCTCACCAATAAATATTCGCCCTCGGAATCATCGCAGAGGAAGCGGGCATGATCGGCCATCCACTGATTCTCCTGCGCGAACAGCCAGGGCCAGGGGCGGCCCGTGCCGCGGTCCAGCATGGCGGTGCAGGGCAGGGCGCGCAGGGCCTCGGTGTCTTCCGGGGCCCCATGGCGGCGCAGGAAGCGCGGCGTGGCCACCACATGGAAGCGCACCTTGCCCAGACGCCGCACCACGAAGCGGTTGTCCGGCACGGTGCCGACGCGGATGCCGATGTCGATCTTCTCTCCCACCACGTCGGCGCGCTGATCGGTCAGGCGCAGGTCGAAGCGCAAGCCGGGATGCGCCTGCGCCAGTCGCTCCACGATGGGTAGCAGGCGGCTGCGTCCCAGCGCTGACGGTGCGGCCAGGCGCACCAGTCCGCTCATCTCGTCGGCCGGGCTGGCGGCCTCGGTTTCGAAAAGCCCGTCCAGATCGCGCAAGCTTTCGCGGGCGCGTTCGGCCAGGGCCTCGCCGAAACTGGTGATGCGCACCTGGCGCGTATTCCGATGGAACAGCATCTCGCCCTGCAGGCGCTCCAGTTCCTGGATGGCGCGGGTGACGGCTTGCGGTGAAATGCCGAGCCGGATCGCGGCTTCCTTGAAGCTGCCGGTATCGGCGGCAGCACAGAAGATGCGCAGCATCTCCAGTCGGTTGAGCATGATGATTCCTGAAAATGGAATTCTGTAATCTTATCATTTCCATTGTTTGGCATAGTGGCGGCACCCATAATCCTTCCATCGACACGCAGCAACCGCAAGCCAACCCCATCACTGGAAAGGATTCATCATGAGCAACAACATCAAGGACAAAGTCGTCGTCATCACCGGTGCCAGCAGCGGCCTGGGCGAAACCACCGCGCGCCACCTGGCTTCCCTGGGCGCCAAGCTGGTACTGGGTGCGCGCCGCACCGAGCGTCTGGAAAAACTGGTGGCCGACATCACCGCCGCCGGTGGCCAGGCCATCGCCGTGACCACCGACGTGGCGCGCCGCGACGACGTGGAAGCCCTGGTCGCCAAGGGTGAGCAGCACTTCGGCCGCATCGACGTGCTGGTCAACAATGCCGGCATCATGCCGCTGGCCCCGATGGCCAAGCTCAAGGTCGAGGAGTGGGACCGCATGATCGACGTCAACGTCAAGGGCGTGCTTTATGGCGTAGCCGCCGCGCTGCCGCGCTTCGCTGCGCAGGGCTCGGGCCACATCATCAATGTGTCGTCGGTGGCGGGCATCAAGGTCTTCGCCGGCATGGGCACGGTTTACAGCGCCACCAAGTTCGCGGTGCGTGCCCTGACCGAAGGCCTGCGCGCCGAAGCACCGGACGGTGTGCGCACCACCATCATCTCCCCGGGGGCGGTGGATTCCGAACTGAAGACCCACAGCAGCGACCAGGAGACCTCGGAAGCCCTGCTGGCCTGGTATGAGGCCAACCAGATTCCGGCCGATTCGGTGGCGCGTGCGATTGCCTATGCCATCGAGCAGCCGGCCAATGTGGATATCAGCGAAGTGGTACTGCGTCCGGTGGCGCAGGAATTCTAAGTTTTCCACAGCCGTTTTCAGCCGGTTCGATCTGACGGCACCGCCGGGCAGCCCTGCCTGGCGGTGCCGTTTTTCGTTGGCTTGTCATCCTGCCATTGCCGAGTCGGCAATGATTTCACGGCGGCATGTTGTTTGCTTCAAACGCCGCCGTGACGCCGTGCAGACAAGCACCGTCCTTTTCTATATGATTGCCGACCCAAAAAGAAGGAGTGATCGATGGCGAACGCGTGCGGTGTTGATTTCGGCACCTCCAATTCCACGGTCGGCTGGATGCGTCCGCAGGCCGGGGATTCCCTGCTGCTGCCGCTGGAAGACGGCAAGGCCACGCTGCCTTCGGTGGTGTTCTTCAATGCCGACGAGAACAGCTTCAGCTACGGCCGCGCCGGCCTGGGCGAATACCTGGCCGGCTATGAAGGCCGCCTGATGCGCTCACTGAAGAGCTTGCTCGGTTCCGGCGCCATCGATGGCCAGACGGAAGTGGGCGGCCGGGCGCTGCCCTATCGCGGCCTGCTCTCGCAATTCATCGGTGAGCTCAAGCAGCGTGCAGAACGCGCTGCCGGTACCTCGTTCTCCAAGGTGGTGCTGGGCCGTCCGGTGCACTTCGTCGATGAGGATGCGGCCGCTGACCAGCTGGCCCAGGACACGCTGGAAGAGATTGCGCGCGATGTCGGTTTCAAGGACATCGCCTTCCAGTTCGAACCGATTGCGGCCGCCTTCGATTACGAGTCGCGCATCGACAAGGAAGAGCTGGTACTCATCGTCGACATCGGCGGCGGTACCTCCGACTTCTCGCTGGTGCGTCTTTCGCCCGAGCGCGCGGCGCGCAGCGAGCGGCGCGAGGATATCCTGGCCAATGGCGGCGTGCACATAGGAGGCACCGACTTCGACAAGTATTTCAGCCTGGCTTGCGTGATGCCGCTGCTGGGCCTGGGCGGCCGCCTGCAGGGCAATGCCGAGATCCCTTCCAGCTATTACTTCAACCTGGCCACCTGGCACACCATCAACCAGCTCTACACCCGCAAGGCCTGGCAGCAACTGCAGGACGTGGCGCGCGAAGTGACCGACCGCGAGCGCTTTGCGCGCCTGCTGGATGTGGTCGAGCAGCGTTGCGGCCACTGGCTGGCGTTGCAGGTGGAGGCCGGCAAGATCGCACTCTCCAGCGCCGAGCAGACCTTGCTGGACCTGGACCGCCTGCGCCAGCCGGAGCAGTTGCCGCTCCTGCGCAGCGACTTCAACGGTGCCGTCGACCACCTGGTGCAATCGGTGGAGCAGACCGTGCTGGCGCTGTTGCAGCAGGCCGGCCTGCGCGCCGACGACATCGACAGCGTGTTCTTTACCGGCGGCTCCAGCGGCGTGCGCCTGCTGCGCGAACGCATCAGTGCGCTGGCACCGCAGGCGCGGCATGTGGAAGGCGACCTGTTCGGCAGCATCGGCAGCGGCCTGGCCATCGACGCTGCGCGCAAGTTCGGCTGACGCCGCAGCAGGGCCTGGCTGCTATACAATGCGGCGACCCGGTCCGGATCGCGTGGGTTTGAGGCGATATGAAGCAAATCGCCCGCCACGGCTTCGCGGCCGCCCGCATTGAACTGCCTCGCGGATCTGCCCCGCACCGACATGAAACCTTCTGCCGAATCCTTCGTGCGCCGCGTGCGCAGCAAACTCGACGAACTCTCCAGTACCGAACGCCAGCTGGCCGACTTCCTGCTGGAGTTTCCGGGCGAGCTGGCCAGCTATGCCGGCAACGAGCTGGCGCAACTGGCGGGCGTGTCGCCTTCGACCGTGAGCCGCTTCATCCGCCGCGTCGGTTACGAGAGCTACGAGGAAGCACGCCGCCACGTGCGCGAGGAACAGGAGACCGGCTCCCCGCTGTTCCACGCCAGCAGCTCTGGCGCTGCGCGCCAGGTACGCTCGGTGGCGGCGCACTTCCAGCAATCCCAGCAGAATCTGGCGGCAACCTTCGAGCGCCTGTCCGACGCCACCCTGGCCGAGGTTGCCCGCGCCATCGTCAACGCGCCCCACGTACTGATCTTCGGCAGCCGCAGCAGCCAGGCCTTTGCGCTCTACCTGCGCTGGCAGATCATCCAGGTCTTGCCGCGCGTGACCTGCCTGCCGGGGCCAGGCGAGACCCTCGCGGAATACACCGCCGGCCTGTCCGAGCGCGATTGCGTGATCGTCTTCGGCACGCGCCGCCAGACCGGGCAGATGGAACGCCTGCTGGAGGCCGCCACGCGCGCCGGATCTTATCTTCTCTACATCAGCGACCAGGCCTCGGCCGACTATGCCCTGGCCACCTGGTCGCTGCAGGCGCATTGCCGTGGTCCCGGCTCGCTGGACAATCATGTCGGCGTGATGGCGCTGTGTGATCTCTTGTCCACCCTCGTGATCGAAGCCAGTGGTGCGGCCGGACGCAAGCGGCTGGCGGCAGTGGAGCAGGAGCATGAGGAACTGGGCGACTTCGAGTGAGTTGCCGGGGCGGAATGCTGGACGATTGCCCTCTTTCAATATTGAAATCATGATTTCAGGAACTTCAATTTTCTGACTCCCGATTTTCATGCGTGCCGCCCCTTGCCGGTGCGGCGACCGTGCTGCCTGCCCTCTTGCGGCGCATGCCGGGCGTTCCCGGCTGGTCATTTCCTCCTGAAATCCTGATTTCATCCCTCCCAAATGGCTGGCACGCAGATTGCTAATGCAGCTGCATGAGTGAAATCTCAATTTCAATAATCAATATATATTGAAATCTGGCTTTCATTTCTGGGCATGCTGGACTACAGTAGTTTCACGGCCGCAAGGTCAGGTCGCCGTGGTCTCACCGCCTCGCATCACCCGATGCACATACCGAGCAGCACTCATTGGACCTTCCAACGCAAGAGGAGCAGACCATGGCCGGACCCACACTCTCATCGCCCGACCTGCCGCACTCGCCGCGCGTGGCCGAACTGGACGGCGCGCTGGACAAGATCGGGGTGACCCGTTCGCATCACACCATCATCTTCCTGATCCTGATCGGCTGCCTGTTCGACGCCTTCGAACAGAACGCCATCGGCCTGGTCGGCCCGCTGCTCAAGCAGCAGTGGGGCCTGACGGCGACCGACATCGGCCTGCTCAATACGGTCACCTTCGCCAGCGCCGCCATCGGCCGCATCGTCTCGGGTCTGGTGGCCGACCGCTACGGCCGGCGCGTCATGCTGAGCCTCGACCTGCTGCTGTTCACGTTGGGAGCAGGCATCTGCGCGCTGGCACCGGACCTGACGGTCATGGCCGTGGGCCGTGCCATTGTCGGTTTCGGTCTCGGCGGCGAAATCGCCATTGCGGTCACCATGCTGGCCGAGTTCTGTTCCAGCAAGTTCCGCGGCACCGCCGTGGGCCTGGTCAATGTGGGCGCGGGCGGCATGGGCAATTTCCTGGCACCGGCCTTCGGCCTGCTGGTGTTTACCCTCTTTCCCGGTGAAAACAGCTGGCGCTGGCTGTTCTTCTGCCTGATGCTGCCGGCGCTGCTGGGGGCCTTCTATAGGCGCTACATTCCGGAGACGCCGCGTTTCCTGCTCTCCCGCAACAAGATCGCCGAAGCCAATCAGGTGCTGGCGCGGCTGGCCAGCGGCAAGCTCTCCGGCCCGGCGCCGCAAGGCCGTGACTGGATCAGCGACGATGGCAGCCGCCAGCAGGCCGCACCGGCCAAGGTGCGCTCCATGGAAATCTTCCAGGGCGCGCTGGCGCGGCGCACGCTGCCACTGTGCATCGCCATCTGGATGACCTATGGCGCGCAGATTTCGGTGCT
>NZ_DBIC01000347.1:0-19519 GCF_002296545.1 Herbaspirillum sp. UBA812
GCTCCAGCACGCGCAGGCAATCGCGTGCGGCAATCGTGCCCATGCTGACCTTGTCCTGATTGTGGCATTCGGTGGAGCGCGAGAAGACCGAGGCCGGCATGGTCAGCTTGAGGGCTTCGGCGGTCCAGGCCGAGGCGCTGATCTGCAGCGCCTTCAGGCCGTGGTTGATGGGGGCGCGCGCACCCTGGGCACCGGACAGATTGGCAGGCAGGCCGTTGTTGTAGCGCTGGTCCACCATCAGTGCCATCTGGCGGTCGAGCAGGTCGGCGATGTTGGCCACGGCGGTCTTCATGCTGTCCATGGCGAAGGCGATATGGCCGCCATAGAAATGGCCGCCGTGCAGCACGCGTTCGCCGTCGGGATCGATCAGCGGGTTGTCGTTGGCACTGTTGAGTTCGTTCTCGATGAACTGGCGCAGCGACGGCAGGGCGTCATTGAGCACGCCGATCACGTGCGGCGCGCAGCGCACCGAATAGCGATCCTGCAGGCGCTTTTCGTTACGGTGCGCCTGGCCGCACGGCAGGTCGCGCTGCAGCCAGCCGGCCACCTGCTGCTGGCCCGGATGCGGCTTGGCCGAGAACAGGGTGGCATCGAAATGGTGGGCATTGCCGTCCAGCGTGAAGCTGCTCATGGCCGTGATGCGGGTGGCCAGCTGGCACAGGTAGCGGGCGCGGTCGAAGGCCAGGCAGGCCAGCGCGGTCATGACGGCCGTGCCGTTCATGATGGCCAGGCCCTCCTTGGGACGCAACCGCAGCGGTGTCATCCCCGCTCCCGCCAGCGCCTCGGCGGCCGGCACCGTGGCGCCGTCGCGCCAGACCTGGCGTTCACCGCACAGCACCGCCGCCAGGTAGGACAATGGCGTCAGGTCGCCGCTGGCACCCACCGAGCCTTCGCAGGGAATCTGTGGCAGCAGGTCGTGGTGCAGCAGGCCGGTGATCTGTTCCAGCAGGGCCACGCTCACACCCGAGAAACCCTGGCACAGCGAATTGAGACGGGCGGCCAGGATGGCGCGCGATTGCTCCGGCGTGAACAGCGCGCCCAGGCCGCAGCCGTGGTAGGTGTAGAGGTGATGCGGCAGTTCCGGGACCAGTTCGGGCGGGACGGTCACCGTGCAGGAATCGCCATAGCCGGTAGTGACGCCATAGATGGTGCCATCCTCGCGCAGCAGGCGGTCCAGGAAATCGGCACCGCGTGCAATTCGCTTGCGGAAGCTGTCGGCATCGTGCAATTGCGCCGTGCGCTCGCGCCGCGCCAGTGCCACGACATCCTCGATGGAGAGAGGCTGGGCACCGAAGCGGATGGGGCTGCTGCTGGCGGAAGAGGAAACGTCAGTGTGAGGCATGGTGTTCGTCCAGGGCCGAGTCGGCCCAGAAATCATAGAAATTGAACCACTGGTAGGGCGCTTGCAGGCAATGCGCTTCCAGTCGTGCGGCGTAGGCGCTCGCCAGTTCGGCCAGTACTTCGTCGCGCTGCTTGCGCGGCAGGACGATGCGCTCGCGGAAGGCTTCGAAACTCACCTCCGCGCCCTCGGCGCTGCGGCGCGAGAACATCAGGTAGACAGGACATTGCAGCAGTGCCGCCATCACGTAGGGCCCGATCGGGAAAGGCGCGATCCGGCCCAGGAAGGATGCGCGAGCTACCCGAGGCTGCGGCGAGACCGGGACGCGGTCACCGGCGATGACCACGAACTCGCCCTGAGCCACTTTCTCGGCCAGCACCATGGCGGTGGCCGGGGACATGTCGGTGACCTGCATCAGGTTGAGCTGGCTGCCGGGATCGAGCTGGGCCAGCATCTGGTTGAACGCCTGGGCATGCCGCGTGTGCACCAGCACCGTGAGCTTCAGAGCCGGATGCTGGCGGCCGATCACGCGGCACAGTTCGAGGTTGCCCAGGTGGGTGCAGATGATGAGTCCGCCGCGTCCGGCGGCGATGGCATCGGTGATATGGGCGCTACCGGTCAAATGAACTTTATTGATCGGGAACAGGCCGCCCCACAGCAACATCTTGTCCAGCAGGCTTTCGCCGAATGCGGCGAAGTGAAGGAAAACGCCAAAAAGTCCGGAGCGCAGCGGCAGTTGCGGACGGTAGCTGCGGACCTGCGCCAGGAAACTGCGCGAGGCCTGGCGGGCGCGCCCATTGGCGGCGATGTACCAGCACAGCACCGGATAGAGCATGAGCCGGAAGGGCAGCCGGCCCAGCAGGCGATGGACCGCGAACAGCAAGCGCATGCCGGCCACGAAGCTGACTTCGTTGATCTGCGCCCAATGGCGCGCGCGGGGTGGCTGGCTCATGCGCTGCGTCCGCCCAGCCGACGCCAGCTGCCGCGCGCCAGCAGCACGGGCGCGCGCAGCAGCATGCCGAAGAACAGGCGGGCATGCATGCGCGAGATCAGGACATTGTCCAGCCAGACCTGGAAATGCGACACGCCGTCGGCCGGATAGCGCACCCGCGTGGCCAGGTTCTGCACGCGCAGACCGCGCCAGTAGAGGCGTACCAGGATCTCGGTGTCGAAATCCATGCGCCGGCCGATGTGAGCCTGGTCCATCAGCTGCAGCGTCGGAGCCAGCGGATAGAGCCGGAAGCCGCACATCGAATCGGCAATCTCCAGTGAAAGCGTGTTGATCCACACCCAGACGTGGGTCAGGTAGCGGGCATAGAGCCGGCCCTTGGGTACGCTCTCGTCGTAGATCGGCTTGCCGTTGATGACGGCGGCCGGCGCTGCCTGCGAGGCCGCCAGAAAGCGCGGGATGTCGGCGCTGTCATGCTGGCCGTCGGCATCGATCTGCAGGGCGTGAGTGTAGCCGGCTGCTGCAGCATGGCGCAGGCCGGTCATGACGGCACCGCCCTTGCCCTGGTTGTGCGGATGGATCAGCAGCGTGATGTGCTGCGGCTCGGCTGCGGCCAGTTGCTGCAGTACGGTGGCGCAGGCGGGACTGCTGCCATCGTCGACCAGGATGCAGGGCAAGCCGTGGCCGCGCACGGCGGCGACCACCGCGCCGATGGCGTGTTCGTGGTCATAGACCGGGATCACCACGACGGTGCTGTGGGAGATGCCGGTCTTCATGCCGCCCCCAGCAGGAAGCGGCCGCTGGCATGCTGCCCGGCCTCCGAATGCAGACGGAAGGCCAGTTGCGACTTGGCCGCATCGTGCTGCAGTTCCAGCACGACGCGCATGCCGGGCGTGATGACGCGCTGGAATTTCAAGGCCTGCAGGCCCAGAAACCTTGGCGGCAGGCTGAAATAGCGCCGGCCCAGGATCAGGGACCACTCGGTCTGCACCACGCCGGGCAGGATGGGGGAGCCGGGAAAGTGGCCCTGGAAGTAGAGCAGGTCGGCGGGGATCTCCAGCGCCAGTTGGACCTGCTCGGCGGTGCGTTCAAGTTCGGTCACCCTGGGCAGGGTCGGCGGGCTGGCGTTGGCCCCGCCTGCGCTCTCCAGGAGCGCGGTCAGTGCCGAGAGCGTGACCTTGCCCTGCGGATTCAATGGTAGCGCCGGCAGGTAACGCCACAGGCGAGGCAGGGCAATGGCTTCTACGCCATCGGCCAGGCTGGCCTTGAGGGCGGCATTGAGGGCCAGTTTGCCCTGGCCATCCAGCACGGCCTGGCCTTGCGCCGTCGGCACCACGAAGGCGGCGATGAACTGGCGCGCCCTGCGGCCCTGGTGCACGATCACGCGCACGTCTGCCACCAGCGGGCTGGCGGCCAGCTTTTGTTCGATGCCGGTCAGCGAAATGCGCTTTTCTTCGAGCTTGACGATGCGGTCGCTGCGTCCGCGCAGTTCGAAAGCCGCCGGCAGGCCGTCCACCAGCACCGCGCGGTCAGCCATGCTGAACCATTCGTCATCGGGCAGATGCGGAGAACGGACTTCCAGCGCGCCTTCGGCACTGATGCGCACGGCCACGCCGGGCATGGCTTGCCAGTGTTCGCGGCGTTGCAGCAGATCACTCTCCGGCTGCCGCCAGGCGATGCCACCGGTCTCGGAGCTGCCATAGATTTCCAGCGGACGGTGACCCAGCAGGCGGGCGGCATCGCGCGCGGCCTGTGCCGGCAGTGGACCGCCGGAAGAGAAGATCGCGCGCAGCTGCCGTGGGTCCGGCTGCGTTGCCTGTTCGGGCAGACGCGTCAGATGGGCCGGGCTGGACAGCAGCAGCCAGGGACGCGAACCCGTCATGCGCTGCAGATCCTCCGGGAAGAAGGCGCTGTTGGCATGGATGGGACGTCCCGCACAGAGGGCCCAGAGCACCTTGAACAGCAAGCCGTAGATGTGCTGGTGCGAGACCGTGGCCACCACGTCGGCCTGGCCCGCGATGCTGCCGAAGAGCGCCTCCAGCGTGGCCACTTCATTGGCCATCTGGCCGAGCTGCTTGGGGATGGCCTGCGCCTGGCCGGTACTGCCGGAGGTGTAGACCACCAGTCCGGTGAAATCGGCGCGCAGGGCAGGCCAAGGTGCGAGAGCATCGTCAGGGACGGCATCCGCAGCCGGCCACAGGGCCGGGCAGTGGGCACCGAAATCTCCCGCGAATGCATCGACCTCGGTACGCAGCTGGCGGCAGGTTTCGGGCAGGGTATCGCTGGGCAGGTAGGCTGTCTTGCCGGCCAGCCAGATACCAAACAAGGCGGCGGCGAAATGCAGTGTATCCGGATGGAACAGCGCGATGCGCTCGCCGGGCGTGGCCATGATCAGCTGCCGCCAGCGCAGCACCTCGGCGCGCCAGGCGGTGTGCGTGAGTGCGGCCCCATCGCGCCACCCGATCACGCGCTCACCGTCGAAGGCCTGGAAGGGGAGCTGCAGCAGGTCCAGCCGCGCGGTCGTGTTCATGGCGGCCCCCTCACGCATGATGCTGGCGGCGTACATACAGACGCACCAGATATTCGCCGGCGAACAGCACGCCCATGGCGACGTAGGAAATGACTCCGGTGTACATCGACCACACCGCAGGGGAGGCCCACAGGGCGGTGCCCAGGGCGATGCTGCCGTTGACCGCGAAGAACAGGCACCAGACCTGGGTGACCCGGCGCGTGTAGGCGACGACGAACAGGGGCAGGTCCGGAGAGCTAAGGCGCGCCATGCGTTCGATCACCGTGGGCGGCTTGTAGAGGCTGTAGCCGAACAGCGCCAGCATGCCGGCGCTGATGGCCACCGGATAGAGCTTCAGCGGCAGCAGCGCGTTCCAGAGCAAGGCCGGTGCGGCCAGCGCCAGCGCGGCCACGCCCATCCAGCGCAGGGGGCGGCCAGTGCGGCTGGTGAACAGGCGCACGGCGGCGATGAGCACCAGGAAGAGGGCCAGCAGGCGCGGTTCAAGCTTGCCGTGGGCATACCAGATCAGCAGGGGATACAGCAGGATCAACAGCGGGCCGGCCAGGCTGGCCAGCCGGGACATCGCAGGAGGCTTCATGCCTTATGCGTGCGCTTGTTCGCGCATCAGGTTCGCCAGGATCTCCACCACATCCTGCACGGTACGCACGCTACGGAAGACGTCGGGCTGGATGCGCTTGCCGGTAGTCTGGTTGAGTTTGACGACGATGTCGACGGCATCGATGCTGTCGATGTCGAGGTCGGTATAGAGGTTGGACTGGGGCGTGATGGCGGCTTTGTCGAGCTCGAACATCTCGTGCAGCATATCGACGATCCACACGGTGATTTCGTCCTTGGTCATGTCAGGTGTCAGAGTGGTCATGATCTGCTTTTCTTGCAAGTGGCTTGGGGGGGCGTTATGTGAATGCGCAGCGTGGAGGGCTGCTCAGGCGGTGGCCTGGTGGCTGGCTACCAGCGCAGCCAGCGCCTGAACCGAGGCGAAGTGCTTGCGGGTTTCTTCGGAGTTGGCCGAGAGCTTGATGCCGTAGCGTTTCTGCAGGCTCATGCCCAGTTCCAGCGCGTCGATCGAATCCAGTCCCAGGCCATCGCCGAACAAGGGCGCGGCGCTGTCGATATCGCCGGGAGTGAGGTCTTCCAGGTCGAGGGCCTCGATGATGAGTTGCTTGATGTCTTGTTCCAGATCGTGCATCGCCTAGTTCTCTTTCGTGAAGTACTGTTGCAGGTAAGTCGTCAACTGGCGCGCCGCCAGGGTCGGTTGGTCGGCGCCGGCTGCTTGCTCGCTGGCGATGATGTGGTCGAGATGGAGGTCTTCGCCGATATGCAGCCGGAAATGTGCGCGCGTAGCAGGTACCTTCCACCATTTCTCGCCCTTGGCGAGGGTGCCGGGCGTGCAGCGGATGCGCACCGGGGTGATGGCCCATCCGCCGCGTACGGCCACATTGGCTGCGCCGCGCTTGAGGCTGATCCGGCCATTGCTGGGCGTGCGGGTGCCCTCCGGGAAAATGATCAGGTTGCCGCCGCTGCGCAGGGAGCGGATGCAGTCCTCGATCAGGTCAGGTCCCTGGGCATTGCTGATGTAACCCGCCGCACGGACCGGGCCGCGCGTAAAGGGATTGCGCCACAGTGCGCCCTTGACGATGCAGTCGGCATGGCGCACGAAGGCCATCAGCAGCACGGTATCGATGAGCGTGGGGTGGTTGGCCAGGATCAGGAGACCATTGCGATCCAGCCGTTCGAGTCCGGTAATTTCGTAGCGGATCACGCCGCTCATGCGCATGACCTCGACGAAGGCGCGAAACGCCAGGCGGATGATGTGGCGTGCCCGCTTGACGCGCTGCTGCGGATCGCGGACCAGGCACTGCAGGATGGGGAAAACCACCAGCCGCAACATCAGCCCGCCCAGGCCGAAGAGCGCAAAGCACATCCCCGTGGCCACGATGCGCCAGCCACGGTCGATCAATGCCAGGGCCCGTTCAAGCATGCCGCATCCAGTGCCAGCGGCGGCCATCGGCCTGGCGGTGCAGGGTGGAGGTGGACGCGTCGAGGAAGAAGCGCAGCACCGCGGCCGCGCCAGCGGTGGCATTTTCAGAGGGGAGGGTGCCGTGGCCCGGCCGAATCTGTTGCCATTGCAGAGACACGGTCGGAAGCGCGCCGTGTTCGTCGGCGGCCTGCATCAGCCAGGACCAGCCGCAGGGCTCTTCGTGTTCATCGGCGAAATCGGAAAAGAGCGTCGGGAGCGGTGCATCGGCGACCACCAGCAGGACCTGCCGCGCGCCATCGGCCAGCAGGCCGCAGGCTTCGATGACGGCATGTTCGACCGTACTCTGGCCGGCTGCAATGGCCACCGTATTGGCCTGGCTGCCACGGGCGATGGAGAACAGGCCGGCGTTGGCGTTGTGTACCGAGAGACTGAAGGCGGTGGGCGACATGGGCGCAGCAGCGGCCAGGGCCATTTGCAATTCCACCGAACGGGCGCATTCGCCGTGGCGCGAGGCAAACACGACCGGGATGTCTTGCGCGTCCTTGCTGGCGTCGTCGGCGGGGCTGGATGCAATGGCAGGCGAGGCCGCACTCAGTGCGCCATAGGCCGCCTCGAGCGCCAGCTTGCCCACTGGGCTGGTCCGTCGACGCAGCATGGGCGGCATGGACTTGACTGCTGGTTCCCCCGAACCAGCGGCCTGGCGATCATCGCTGATCCAGCGTTGCCAATCGGCATGGGATTCGATACCCGGAACCCACTGCGCGTGCGACGCGATTGAAAAACTGACATCCCCTGAATACATATCTTGAAAAGCACTAGGCTTCTGCTTGGCGGTGTTATTTACCGGATCCCCCTACCAGTTCGGACCCCATTCATCGGTGCGGCCCGCGGTCAACACGCTGTTTTCTTGTTGATTTACAGCGTTTATCCGGTGTCTTGAAACGTTACAATTTGTAAGACCGGGTAATGGTACGACAAAACCTCATTGAAATAACACGAAATTTTCACGAAGAATCGCGGAGAGCCATGGCCCAAGGGCTTATGCACTCAGTGGACGTTGTCGTTTGGGTACGCGCTCTGTCGTCCTGCAGGGTAAAACTGTGCTGAATTTTGTGCCTGATTCTCTAACAATTTTTGACATACTCGATCCAAATTGGGCCGCTACAGTTCAAGAGATTGTTCATTCAGCAAGATCAGGAGGGGGGTACCCGTCCGGGATTCGGCATCGTCAAGACGGCAAGTCCATGCAATCGCTGAGGACAGAAAGACAAAACCATCAGGAACCGGCGTGATGCCGATTGCTGATGGTTGTGATGTTGGTGGAGCCGGCGGGAATTGAACCCGCGTCCAGAAGCACTCTACAGACAGTTCTACATGCGTAGTGCAGTCAATTGGTTTTAACCCTGGCGACGCGGACGCACACGCTTCGACAGGACGAGTTACCTTGGATTTAATGACGTATGAAGTAACCCCATACGCCACGATTCCCTGTAAATGACTCTACCGCTGTTGCCAGCACACCCCAGGGAAGAAGTGCTGTAGAGCTAGAAGTTTCTTAGGTTTCTAGGTGCGATTTACGCTGCGAGAGCGTAAGATTCGTCGTTTGCATTTAAGCAGTTCCGGATGGATTAACGAGGTAACCAGTCCTCGGCATGCCCTGTTCCGCTTTGCAACCCCTGTCGAAACCAAGTCGGCCCCGTGGTGTTGAAGCTTCGCAAATCCCGCTGGGCGCGTGAACTTGCGTATTACGCTTGCCTCTCTCCGAGTCCCTTCAAGAGGCACCCGCTTGTCCGGCGGGAGGTGAATTATAACCTACTCCCTACTGTATGGGCAGCGCATGGCTTTTCAAGAGCCGCGCCGCCCGCTGGCGTATCGCCCTCTCACTGGATGGTCAGCTCCACCCGCGCCTTCGGTTCTTTCTCGGGAATGCCCGCGCCATCCAGCTTGGGTGCGATCAGGAAGATGCGCGCCGGATCGATCACGCTCTGTTCCTGCAAATAATTTCGCACCTGGTCGGCCCGGCGCTGGGCCAGGTTGCGCAAGTCATCCTTGGTTACCTCGGTGTGCTCCAGGATCAGCTTTTCCATCTCGGCCTCGGGCAGGCTCTTGCTCAAGCCGATCATGTTGCGCGGCTTGTCGAACTTGGCATCCTTGTAGACGCGCTCCAGGTACTTGGCGCGCTCGGCAGCGCTCACGCGCACCGGGCCGTCCGGCTGGCCTTCCTTGGCGATCAGGTCGGCACGCTTGAGGCTGCGCATGGCACGTTCCAGCGCTTCGCGGCGCAGGCCCTGGTCATCGACCTGGGGATCGACGCGGCCGGTGATGTCGAGCTTGATGCCCGGACGCTCATGCAGCGCGTAACCCAGCGCATCCAGTTTCTTGCGCACCTCGTCGGTGACTTCCGAGGAGCCCGGCGAGAACTCGATGTAGCGCAGCTCGCCAATGTGCTCGTCCGCCCGGAACATCGACCCGATCAGCGCAAAGGGCGAGGTGACGGCCTTGACGATCAGGTTCACGAATACCCGCACGATGATGCCGCCGACCGAAAACTCCGGATCCGACAGCGAGCCGGAGATCGGCAGGTTCAGGTTGATGTTGCCATCGCGGTCCTTGAGCAGCGACACCGCCAGCATCACCGGCAGGTTGGTGGCATCCGGGCTGTCCACGCGTTCTCCGAAGCTCAGCTGTTCAATGCGCAGATCGTTCTGGGCCACCAGCTTGTCGTTCTCGATCTTGTATTGCACATCCATCGAGAGCTTGCCCTTGGTGATCGGATAGCCGGCGTACTTGGCCGAGTAGGGCGTCAGGCGCGGCAGCTGCACACCGTTGGCGCTGGCCTTGAGATCCAGGTACATGGGCTTGAAGAGCGGGTTGAGCGAGCCCGAGATCTGCAGAGGAGCATCGTTGTCGATCTTGCCGCTGATGTTGACCGGGGCCGGTTGCGGTTTCTCCGAAGAGATCTGGCCGATGCTGCCGGACAGTCCCGTCATGTTGGCGGTGTAGTTGGGTTTGACGAAGTTGTCGGTGTAGTTGATGTTGCCGCCTGCCAGCACCACCTGGCCGACTCGCACGATGGGCGCATCGGCGGGCGCGGTCGCGGGCGTGACCGGGGTGGCGGACACGGTCTTGCGCGAGCTTCCCGTGTTGGCAGGCTTGTCGGTTTTCTTGCTGTCGTCCGTGATCGAGCCCTGTTCCTGCGCATCAGCCACCACGATGTCCTGCAAGTTCAGGCGGCCCTTGTCGGAGAGGATGGCGCGGGCGTAGAAGTTGGACAGCGTCACTTTCTCCAGCGCCACTTGCGGACGTCCGCCCAGCTTGGCCTGGATGCCCGCCAGTTCCAGCGTACGCCAGCGCAGGAAGTCGGTGGAGGTCTGCTTGTCCTGCATGCGCAGGTTGGTGATGGCGGCGCTGCCCTTGTAGTCCAGCGCCAGCTTGCGATCGTCCAGCGGGGGCGTCAGCTCCAGCTTGCCCTTGGCGCTGGCCAGGCCGCTGCTGATGGTGACATTGAGCACATCGGTGAAATAGTGCTGGAAGGGCGTGATGGGCAAATCCTTCACATCCAGATCCAGCGCCACGCTCCTGAAGTGCGCTGCAGCCTGTCCGGCCAGATCGGCGCTGCCGTTCTTGTCGAAGCGCGCCTGCAGCTTGAAGGGAATGGCCTGGTCCAGCGTATCGGTGAGCGTGGGTGCCTGCAGCGAGAGCGATTCCAGCGCCAGCGGCTGTGCGCCCTTGCCCGGGGGCGTCAAGCGCAGGTCGGCCAGTTGTACCTTGCTGTCGTCCAGCTTGAGATGGCCGTCACGCAGCTGCAGTGTGGTCTGCCCGGAGAGTTTGCCGGCTACGCCGCTGATGGGGGCGCGTGACAGGTAATTCTGGTAGCCGGCGAGGTCGATGTTCTCCAGCGTGATCTTGCCTGCCACACCGGGTTTGAGCGGCTGCAGCTGGCCGTCGAAGGCCAGCTTGCCATGGCCGTTTTCCACCGCCGACAGGGTCAGGTGCGCGGGCTTGGCATCAGCGGCGGTAGAGAGCTGGGTGGCGTTGATGTCGATCTTGCTCAGCTTGATCGATTGGGCAGGCGCCGCATTGGCTTCGTCGCGCCAGTTCACTTCGCCGCCGCGCACGGTCAGTTGTTGCAGCACGATGGGGGCTGCCGGCTGGGGTGTGCTGGCCGCAGGAGCGGGGGCATCCTTCTTCGCGGTACCTGCGCTGTTCTTGCCGCCGGCACTGCCGCCACCGGCCAGCGCACGCTGCCAGTTGATCTCGCCACGCGCATTCATGCCGGCCCAGACTTGCGGCTGCTCCAGCGTGAGCTGGTTCAATTCGCCGCTGGCGGCCAGTAGGTCAAATTGCTTCACCTGCAGCGCTACCGACTTGGCTTTGAGCAGCGGTGCGCGGGCCTTGTCCTGCAGAGCGACGTCATCCAGGCGTACATCGCCGGCCAGGGTGACGGTGGGCTTGTCGTCCTTGCGGGTAAAACCCAGATCCAGCTTGGTGCTCAGCTTGGCACTCTGGATGATGACCGGTAATTCGGCAGGGACGAAGGGCAGGTAGCCCACCAGGTCGAGCTGGTCGATATCGATGGCGAAGGCCGATTCCTGCGTCGAGGCGAAGGGTTTGCTGCGGCCCTTCAGGTGCAGCGGCGTACCGTTGATGGTGGCCGACAGTTGCGGCTGCACGAAGCTGTCGATGTTGCCGGGCAGGTTGGAGATGAAGGGCAGGCCGACTTGCAGCGCGGCGATGTCGATGTTCTTGCCGCTGACCTTGTCCTCGAAGCGGATCTGTCCATCCTGCAGTTGCACGTTGGCCAGCGAGAAGCGCGCCTGGCCTTCGCTCTTGGGCTGCGCGGCCAGGCGATCAAGGATGTCGGAGAAGTTGTAATGGCCGCTGCCCTCGGCATCTACCCGCACCACGTGCAATTGCGGCGTACTCAGCCTGATCTCGTCCAGCACCGGTGCCAGGCGCAGCAGCGAGGCGGCCGAGAGGTCGGCCAGCAAGCTCTTGGCGCTGAAGAAGGGCTGCGTGCCATCGGCTTCATAGAGTGTGATGTCGGAGGCGCGCAGGGCCAGCTTGAAGGGGTTGAAGGCGATCTCGCCGATTTCCAGCTTGCGGCCGATCTGGGCCTGGGTCTGGTCGACGGCGATCTTGCGCACCAGCGCGGGCAGGGCGGCCCAGCTCAACGCGGCCAGGACCAGCAGGACGGCCAGCGTCCAGCCGGCCCAGCGCAGCGGGCGTCTCATTCGTTGCCAGGCGAGGTGCTGGGTGAGTGAGGCGCGGTCCGGCTTGCTCATGACGGTTTCCCTTGTCGGTGCCGGTCCGTCCTGGGGCGATGCCTGCGCAGGTGGCCGGTTCTGGTTGTGATGGTGTGTGGTGCTGCGGCGTGCGCCGGGTTGTCGCCATTCTAATGCGAGGCGACATGGCACTGCTAGGAGGGAAATGGCGCGCTCAAGTTTCCTTGCGCGCGCCAGCAAAGGCGGGAAAGCGGATCAGTCCAGCAGGGTCAGGATGTCCAGCGGGGCATGCAGCAGCGCATCGGCCTGCCACGCAGCCGGTTCGGTATGGCCGCAATAGCCCCAGGCGGCGGCAATGGTCGGCATGTTGGCGGCGCGTCCGGCCTGGATGTCGCGCAGGTCGTCGCCGACGTACCAGCAATCCTCGGGGGGCAGTCCCAGGCGCTTGGCAGCTTCCAGCAGCGGTGCGGGATGGGGCTTGGGATGCGGGGTGGTGTCGCCGGAGACGATGCAGCCGGCATGGCCCAGGCCGATCTGCGGGGCCAGCACGTCGGTGAAGCGCGCCGCCTTGTTGGTGACGATGCCCCAGGCGATACCGCGCGCTTCCAGTTGCGCCAGCAGTTCCGGGATGCCGTCGAAGAGGCCGCTGTGGGTGGCCATGTTGGCCTGGTAGCGGTCCAGGAAAAGTACGCGCAAGTCTTCATATTCCGCATCGCCCGGATGGATGCCCAGCGCTGCACCGATGAGCCCGCGGGCACCGGCCGAGGCGACCGGGCGCAAACTTTCATAGGGGGCATTTTCCAGGCCCCTTTGCTGGCGCAGGTAGTTGGCGGCGGCCGCCAGGTCGGGAGCAGTGTCGGCGAGCGTGCCGTCGAGGTCGAACAGGATCGCGCGGGGAGGGCGGAGTGGCATGGGCTTCAGGATGGCAGGAAGAAAAGCGCCGCAGCGGGCAGCTGCGGCGAGGGGAACGAACCGGCGAGGCGCGAGCGAGGCCGCTCAGCCCAGCTTGGTACAGGCCACCAGGTAGTTCACGCTGGTGTCGTCGTTGAGCGAATAGATCTTGGTCAGCGGGTTGTAGCCCATGCCCTTGAAACCATCGATCTGCAAACCGGCTTCGCGCGTGTAGTGCGCCAGCTCGGCCGGGGTGATGAACTTGGCATAGTCATGCGTGCCCTTGGGCAGCAGCCGCAGCACGTATTCGGCACCGATGATGGCCATGACGTAGGACTTCATGTTGCGGTTCAGCGTCGAGAAGAACAGCTTGCCGCCCGGCTTGGCCAGGCTGGCCGCGGCGCGCACGATGGCGGCGGGATCGGGGACGTGTTCCAGCATCTCCATGCAGGTCACGACGTCGTACTGGCCGGCTTCACGCGCGGCCATGTCTTCGGCGGCGATCTTTTCGTAGCGCACCTGCACGCCGGATTCCATGCTGTGCAGGTCGGCCACTTTCAGGGCCTTGTCGGAGAGGTCAATGCCGGTGACGTCGGCCCCTTTCTTGGCCATCGATTCAGCCAGGATGCCGCCACCGCAGCCGATGTCGATTACCTTCTTGCCAGCCAGCGGGGCGCGGGCGTTGATCCACTCCAGGCGCAGCGGGTTGATTTCGTGCAGGGGACGGAATTCGGAGCCCGGGTCCCACCAGCGATGGGCCAGTTCACTGAATTTCTGGATCTCTTGGGGATCGGCGTTCATGGTCGCATTGGTCGTGTTCATGGGGCCTAATGATAGCCCAATCCGACGCAGCGGGTAGCCTGCGCCAGGTCAAGATGCGCCGCAATGAAGGGGCAAGTGCTTGCAAAAGCCTGCATGACCAGCAAATGAAACAGGAATAAAAAAACCCCGCCGAAGCGGGGTTTTCATAACAGCCTTGTAGCAGCAATCGATTACTTGCGGGTACCCACAACTTCGATTTCCACGCGACGGTTCTTGGCGCGGCCAGCAGCGGTCTTGTTGTCAGCGACCGGTTGCGACTTGCCCTTGCCTTCGGTGTAGACGCGGTTGGCTTCAACGCCCTTCGAGACCAGGTAGGCCTTGACGGACTCAGCACGGCGAACCGACAGCTTCTGGTTGTAGGCGACGGAGCCGATCGAGTCGGTGTGGCCGACGGCGATGATGACTTCCAGGTTGATGGCCTTCAGGTTGCCAACCAGTTCGTCCAGCTTGGCCTTGCCAGCCGGCTTCAGGGTTGCCTTGTCGAAATCGAAGAAGGCGTCAGCAGCGTAGGTGACCTTTTCCGAGGTCGGGGCAGCGACAGGAGCAGGAGCCGGAGCAGGAGCAGCAGCGGCAACCGGAGCCGGTGCGGGCGGTTCTTCGCACGGACCGTTCACGTAAGCGGTTTGCCAGCACAGACCGTAACCGCTGCGGGTCACGACGTCACGGCCATCTTGCAGATACAGGCTGCCGGGACGAACCTTGATGTCCTTGGTTTCCTGAGCGGTGGCAGACAGTGCGATGGCTGCGGACGCAGCAGCGAAGACGAGTTTTGCTAATTTGTTCATGTTTCTCCTCTCGGGTGAGATATCCGCAGATAAACTGCGCTACAAGATTACGACATCAAAAAAATGAATAATATCATGTGTTCAGGTCGTCACAGGCCCTTGTTCCATGGGGCTAGTAATGAACTTAGCCGCCATTCTGCCACACGGATTGACCTTCAGCGATGCTTGCCAATTGGTCCAGACAACGTTTTTGGGACTGTGTTGTTTCTTCGCAACGCGATATTTTCGGGCCGTTTTTGTTCCTTTAAGGCTGAAAAAAGCCGGATTTTTTAAAGAAAATCCTTATATTTCATACAGTTCGCGCATTTTCACTCGGGCAAGTAGTTGCCATTTTCTCCGCAGCATCGCTATTCCCGGTTCCTCGGAATTCTCCTGATGGCGTGCACCGGGAAAGTGAGTTTCGGAAAATTTTCCCCAAATTGGTCATTTGACAGCAACCTGCGGCGGAGAAATATTCGATGCCGGGCGGCAATGGCGGTCGCTGAGTTCGGGCGCTCTAATATATATAGGCGTTCGGGCCTGGCCTTTCGTCGCTCCCAGGCGCTGGGAGGAGCTTTGCGGCGCATGCGGTGAGGGCCTGCAAGGGGTCGGGTGTCCTCGCGAAGCATGCCGTTGCAGGGTCATTGAGGGCGTTTGACGGGCTTTTGACCCTCCTGGCGTGCTAGAATGCGCTGTTCTGATCAGTCCAAGGGCCACGCCCGCCCGGCACGATTTTCTGGCCGGGAAACATCTTTCGACTCTCCAATGGATCAATTCGCTAAAGAAACCATCCCCATTTCCCTCGAAGAAGAGATGCGCAAGAGTTACCTCGATTACGCCATGAGCGTGATCGTGGGTCGGGCACTGCCGGATGTGCGCGATGGCTTGAAGCCGGTGCACCGCCGCGTGCTGTATGCGATGCACGAGATGAACAACGTCTGGAATCGCCCGTTCGTGAAGTGCGCGCGCGTGGTCGGTGAAGTCATGGGTAAATACCACCCGCACGGCGACGCCTCCATCTACGACACCCTGGTGCGCATGGCCCAGGACTTCTCGCTGCGCTACACCCTGGTCGACGGCCAGGGCAACTTCGGTTCCATCGACGGCGACGGCGCTGCGGCGATGCGTTACACCGAGTGCCGCCTGGACAAGATCTCCAACGAATTGCTGGCCGATATCGAGAAGGAAACCGTCGATTTCGTGCCCAACTACGACGGCAAGGAAAAGGAACCCTCGGTCCTGCCGACGCGTATCCCCAACCTGCTGGTCAACGGCTCCTCCGGCATCGCCGTGGGCATGGCCACCAACATCCCGCCGCACAACATCACCGAAGTGATCAATGGCGCTCTGCACCTGCTGGCCAATGAACACTGCACCATCGATGAACTGATCGAACTGGTGCCGGCACCGGACTTCCCGACCGGCGGCATCATCTATGGCGTCTCGGGCGTGCGCGATGGTTACCGCACCGGCCGTGGCCGCGTGGTCATGCGCGCCAAGACCCACTTCGAAGAGTATGGCCGCGAAGGCCGCATCGCCATCATCGTCGATGAGCTGCCCTACCAGGTCAACAAGAAGGCGCTGCTGGAACGCATCGCCGAGCTGGTGCGCGACAAGAAGCTCGAAGGCATCTCCGACCTGCGCGACGAGTCCGACAAGTCGGGCATGCGCGTGGTCATCGAACTCAAGCGCGGCGAAGTGCCTGAAGTGGTGCTCAACAACCTTTACAAGCAGACCCAGCTGCAAGACACCTTCGGCATGAACATGGTGGCGCTGGTCGATGGCCAGCCGCGCCTCTTGAACCTGAAGCAACTGCTGGAATGCTTCCTGTCGCACCGTCGCGAAGTGGTCACCCGCCGCACCGTGTTCGAACTGCGCAAGGCGCGCGAACGCGGCCACGTGCTCGAAGGCCTGGCCGTTGCACTGGCCAACATCGATGACTTCATCGCCATCATCCGCGCCGCACCGACTCCGCCGATCGCCAAGGCAGAACTGATGACGCGCGCCTGGGATTCGTCCATGGTGCGCGAGATGCTGGCCCGTACCGGCGAGGGCAACCAAGGTGGCATCGAAGCCTTCCGTCCGGAAAGCCTGCCGGCCCATTACGGCATCCAGTCCGACGGTCTCTACAAGCTCTCCGACGAACAGGCCCAGGAAATCCTGCAGATGCGTCTGCAACGCCTGACCGGCCTGGAGCAGGACAAGATCGTCAATGAATACAAGGACGTGATGGCGCAGATCGCCGACCTGCTGGATATCCTCTCCAAGCCGGCCCGCGTGACCGCCATCATCACCGACGAACTCAACGCCGCCCGCAACGACTACGGCATCGGTGCCAAGGACGAGCGCCGCTCCACCATCGAGCACAACGCCACCGACCTGGCCACCGAAGACCTGATCACCCCGCAGGACATGGTGGTGACGCTGTCGCACACCGGCTACATGAAGTCGCAGCCGGTCTCCGAGTATCGCGCGCAGAAGCGCGGCGGACGCGGCAAGCAGGCCATGGCGACCAAGGATGATGACTGGATCGACCAGCTCTTCATCGCCAATACGCACGACTACATCCTGTGCTTCTCCAACCGTGGCCGCCTGTACTGGCTGAAGGTCTGGGAAGTGCCGCAGGGTTCGCGCAATTCGCGCGGCAAGCCCATCGTCAACATGTTCCCGCTGCAGGATGGCGAGAAGATCACGGTGATCCTGCCGGTGTCGGGTGCCAATCGCAGCTTCCCGGATGACCGCTACATCTTCATGGCAACCAGCCTGGGCACGGTCAAGAAGACACCGCTGTCGGACTTCTCCAATCCGCGCAAGGCCGGCATCATCGCCGTGGACCTGGACGAAGGCGACTTCCTGATTGGTGCTGCTCTCACCGATGGCGCGCATGACGTGATGCTGTTCTCCGACGGCGGCAAGGCCGTGCGTTTCGATGAAAACGACGTGCGTCCGATGGGCCGTACCGCCCGTGGCGTGCGCGGCATGAACCTGGAAGAAACCCAGCAGGTCATCGCCTTGCTGGTGGCCGAGAACGAACAGCAGTCCGTGCTCACCGCCACCGAAAACGGTTTCGGCAAGCGTACCCCGATCACCGAGTACACCCGTCACGGCCGTGGCACCAAGGGCATGATCGCCATCCAGACCAGCGAGCGCAACGGCAAGGTCGTGGCCGCCACGCTGGTCGATTCCAGCGATGAGATCATGCTCATCACCACCGGCGGCGTGCTGATCCGCACCCGTGTCTCGGAGATCCGCGAGATGGGCCGCGCGACCCAGGGCGTGACCCTGATCGCGGTGGAAGACGGCACCAAGCTGTCGGGCCTGCAGCGCGTGGTCGAGTCCGATGTGGAAGACGTGATCGAAGGCGAAGGCGCAGAGGCGGCCGGCGGCGAAGCACCAGCCGCAGGCGAGTAAAGCAAGTCCAGGGCGGCGGGCCGCGTGCCCGCCGTCTTTTTTGATGGCGAACGCAGACATGGTTTATAACTTTTCCGCCGGTCCGGCGGTATTGCCCAAGGAAGTGCTGCAACAGGCAGCCGACGAGATGCTGGACTGGCATGGCAGTGGCATGTCGGTCATGGAGATGAGCCATCGCGGCAAGGAATACATGTCCATCATCGAAGCCGCGCTGGCTGATGTGCGCGCGCTGATGAACATCCCTTCCAACTACAAGGTGCTGTTCCTGCAGGGCGGGGCCATCGCCGAGAACGCCATCATCCCGATGAACCTGGCGGCGCTGCGTTCGCCGGCAGGCAAGCATGAAGCCGGCGTGGCCGACTACATCAACACCGGCTCCTGGTCGACCAAGTCGATCAAGGAAGCGGGGCGCTACTGCAGCGTGAACGTGGCGGCCTCCTCGGCTGATCACAAGTTCTCCAGCATCCCGGCACGTGCCGACTGGAAGCTCTCGCGCAATGCCGCCTACGTGCACATCTGCAGCAACGAGACCATCGACGGCGTCGAATACCAATATACGCCCGAGGTCGCCGCCGACACCGATGGCGCACCGCTGGTGGCCGACATGTCCTCGCACATCCTCTCGCGCGAGGTGGATGTCTCGCAATACGGCGTCATCTATGGTGGTGCCCAGAAGAATATCGGCCCGGCCGGCGTGACCATCGTCATCGTGCGCGAAGACCTGCTGGGTCACGCGCTGCCGTTCTGTCCCTCGGCCTTCGACTGGAAGATCGTGGCCGACAACGATTCCATGTACAACACCCCGCCGACCTACGCGATCTACATCGCCGGCCTGGTGTTCCAGTGGATCAAGCGCCAGGGTGGCGTGGCCGCGCTGGAAGCGCGCAACATCGCCAAGGCCGAGCTGCTCTACGGCTACCTGGACAGCACCGATTTCTACAGCAACCGGATCGCAGCGGACTGCCGTTCCCGCATGAACGTGCCGTTCTTCCTGCGCGACGATGCGCTCAATGACACTTTCCTGGCCGGCGCCAAAGAGCGCGGCCTGCTGCAGCTGAAAGGCCACAAGTCGGTCGGCGGCATGCGTGCATCGATTTACAACGCGATGCCGATCGAGGGCGTACAGGCTCTCGTCGATTATCTGAAAGACTTCGAACAGCAACACGGCTGAGGCCGCATCTGGCCGGGCGCATCATTGCCCGCGCAGTGCAGGCCGTGGCCGTGCGCCAAGCCAACGCCATGCCCGGTGCGCCGCCGGCCGCTCATAGCGCCCGTGCGCCGTGCAGAACCTGAAAGAGCAAGATGAGTGACGACAAGTTGCTGCCCCTGCGCCAGAAGATCGATGCCATCGATGCGCAGATCCTCGACCTGCTGAACCAGCGCGCCCGCGTCGCGCAGGAAGTGGGCCACGTCAAGGCCGAGACCAATGCCCCGGTGTTTCGTCCCGAGCGCGAAGCGCAGGTCCTGCGCCGCGCCGCCGACCGCAATCCCGGCCCCTTGCTGGGCACCGATATCCAGACCATTTTCCGTGAAGTGATGTCGGCTTGCCGCGCGCTGGAAAAGCGTGTGGTGGTGGCCTACCTGGGCCCGGAAGGCACCTTCAGCGAACA
>NZ_DBIC01000009.1:0-703 GCF_002296545.1 Herbaspirillum sp. UBA812
CTGCCGTCCGCGTTCCAGCCCAGCCAGCGGCTGCGCGTGTGGATCGTTACGCCCAGTTCGCGCAGGCGGCGCAGCCAGGCGCGCAGCAGCGGCGCGGCTTTCATCTCGCGCGGGAAGACGCGGCCGGAGCTGCCCACGAAGGTCTCGATGCCGAGGCCGTGTATCCATGCGCGCAATTGGTCGGCGTCGAAGCGGCGCACGAAGGGCGCGACCTGTTCACGGCGATGGCCATAGCGCGGCAGGAAGTCGGGTTGCGGTTCGGAGTGCGTGATGTTCATGCCGCCGCGCCCGGCCAGCAGGAATTTGCGGCCGGCCGATGGCATGGCGTCGTAGACGTCCACGGTGGCGCCTTGCGCGGCCAGCACTTCGGCGGCCATCAGGCCGGCCGGACCGGCGCCGATCACGGCCACGCGGCGGCTGCCGGGAGCGAGTTGGGGAAGAGTGTGCATCGATGTCATGCGCGGCATCATACCGCCCGCCTGCGAGCAGCGCACGCGCTTCCCGCTGATCGCTGCGGATCAGCGGGAAAAAAGACGCTCAGCGGCGATGCGGCGCGCTGTACTTGTTTTCCAGACGGGCCACCACCAGCGCCAGGCAGATGGTCATGGAGAAATACAGGATGGAGATGGTGATATACGGCTCCCAGTAACGGGCATACGTGCCCGCCACGGTGCGCGCAGCATAGGCCAGTTCAGCCAGGCCG
>NZ_DBIC01000009.1:995-13889 GCF_002296545.1 Herbaspirillum sp. UBA812
CAGTTCAGCCAGGCCGATGGCCGAGACCAGCGAGGAATCCTTCAACAGCGTGATGGCTTCGTTGCCCAGCGGCGGCAGCATGCGGCGAAACGCCTGCGGCAGCACCACGTAGCGCATCGTGAGGCCGTAGTTCATGCCCAGGCTGGCGGCGGCATAGGACTGGCCGCGTTCGATGGACTGGATGCCGGCGCGGAAGATTTCCGAAATGTAGGCTCCCGCATTGAGCGACAGCGCGACCGTGCCGGAGAGGAAGGCACCATAGTCCTGCTTGATGGTGCGCGCCAGTTCGCCGGTGATGAGCAGGCCGTGTTCCTGTTGCACCAGCAGTGGCATCACCGCGAAGTGGATCAGCATGATCTGCACGAACAGCGGCGTGCCACGGAAGAAGGCGACGTAGAAGCTGGCCAGCCAGCGCAGCAGCTTCAGCGGCCACTTCCACGGACCGTGCTGCAGGTCGGCCAGGCGCAGCATGCCCACCAGCAAGCCGATCACGGTGCCGATCAGGATACTGATCAGCGACACCTGCAAGGTCATGAGGACGCCCTTGGCGAACAGCGGCGCGTAGCCTTGGATGATGCTCCAGCGGAAATCCATGTCGGACTCGATTGGTGGTTGTAAAAATCAGTTTCTGGAAAGACAGGACGGCGGCAGATGCCGCCGTCCTGATGAGCTGCCGGCGGTGCGCCGGACAGGGCTTACTTGCCGAAGTATTGTGCGCTGATGGCGGCGAAGCTGCCATCGGCCTTCATGTCGGCCAGGCCCTTGTTGATCTTGGCCAGCAGTTCCGGATCATCCTTGCGCACGGCGATGCCGTAGTCTTCCTTGGGGAAGCTGGGGTCGGTGACGGTACGCAGCTTGCTGTTGGGGTTGTTGGCGATGTAGTTCTTGACCACCGGTTCATCGGCCACGACGGCGTCAACGCCACCGCTTTCCAGTTCCTTCAGGGCCAGCGGGGTGGAGTCGAAGCGCTTGATCTTGGCGCTGTTCTTGCCCAGCACCTGCTGCACCAGTTCGTCGCCGGAGGTGGCGCTCTGGGTACCGACGGTCAGGGGCTTCAAGTCATCCATCTTGCTGACCTTGGTGTCGGCGGCCGGCAGGGCGATGGTCTGGGTGGCCACGAAGTAGGGCTCGGAGAAGGCCACCGACTTCTTGCGTTCATCGGTGATGGTGATGGCCGAGATCAGCAGGTCGCGGTCACCTTGTGCCAGGAAATTGAAGAAGCCTTCGAAGGGCGTCGGTACGAACTTGACTTCGATGCCGATCTTCTTGGCCAGGGCCTTCATGACGTCGATGTCGAAACCGACCACATCCTTCTGTTCGTTTTCCGAGGAGAAGGGCGCATAGGCCGATTCCACGCCGACCACGTAGACGCGGGCGGCTGCGGCTTGCGGCGCGGGGGTGGCGGCGCTCTTGTCTTCCTGCTTGCCGCAGGCGGCCAGGCCCAGCATGCCGACGAAGCCGGCGGTCAGTGCCAGCGTACGGGCGTGGCGGGAGAACATCTTGATCATTGCGTGATTTCCTTGTCTGGAATGGTTTGGGGCAACAGGGGCAGACGAGCGGGTAGCGCGGCGGGCGGTGTTGCTTCTGTGAAACTTGGGGATTTTTTTGCAGGCGGCATTGTAAACCGCGATGCGGCCAGGGCGCTCATTTCGAGATCAAATCGCACAATGGATGTGCGTGATATCGACATTTTCGCCACGTTTCAGGCGCGTATGCGCCCCTGGGCTCAACTTCCTTCCGGCGTCGGACGCGGCTTCTGCAACAAGGCCTTCAAATTGGCCAGCCGCGCCTGCGGCGTGATCTTCTCGCTCTCCTGCGGCACCGCCTCGCCTTCATCCAGGCGCATCTCCTTGACGAAGCGCGAGATCTGGCATTCGATCACTTCCTTGGCGCGCTTGCGGCGCTTGCACCAGGACAGGTGCAGCGAACGCTGCGCGCGGGTGATGCCCACGTACATCAGGCGGCGTTCCTCTTCCACGCGCGCAGCGGCGGCCTCGGGCGGGGTGTCGGGGTCGCCCTTGTGCGGCAGGATGCCTTCCTCCACGCCCACCAGGAACACGTGCGGAAACTCCAGTCCTTTGGACGCATGCAAGGTCGACATGCGCACCGCATCCTGCTCTTCGTCGCGCCCTTCGAGCATGCTCATCAGCGCCACCATCTGGGTGATCTCCAGCAGGTTCTTCTCTTCGCCCTCGCCATCGCGGCCGCCGCAGGCGCGTTCCTTGAGCCAGTTGACGAAGTCCACCACGTTCTGCCAGCGTGCCTGCGCCGCGCGTTCCTCGAAGCTGTCGTAGAGGTAGAACTCGTAGTTGATCGCCTCCATCATGTCGTCCAGCACCTTGCCCGCCTCTTCGCCGCTGCCGGACGGACCCGGCCGCGTGGCGCGCGATTCCAGCGCATTGATGAAGTCGCAGAACTTGCGCAGCGGCAGCAGCTGGCGGTCGGTCAGCTTGTCTTCCAGGCCGCCCTTGTAGACCGCCTCGAACAGCGAACACTGCCACTGTCCGGCCAGCGTGCCCAGCACTTCCAAAGTCGCCTGGCCCACGCCACGGCGCGGCGTGGTGACGGCGCGGATGAAGGCCGGGTCATCGTCCTGGTTGGCGATCAGGCGCAGATAGGCAATGATGTCCTTGATCTCGGCACGGTCGAAGTAACTCTGCCCGCCTGACATCACGTAGGGGATGCGTTCGCGCCGCAAGGATTTTTCCAGGATGCGGGCCTGGTGGTTGCCGCGATACAGGATGGCGTAATCGGCAAACTTGGCGCGCCGCTCGAAGCGGTGCGCCGAGAGCGTGATGGCGATCTGGTCGGCTTCGGCTTCTTCATCATCCATCGCCATGACCGTGATCGGATCGCCCAGCCCGTGCTCGGACCACAAGGTCTTGTCGAACAGCTTGGGATTGTTGGAAATGACCGCATTGGCCGCCTGCAGGATGCGCGTGCTGGAACGATAGTTCTGCTCCAGCTTGATGAGGTGCAGGTTGGGAAAATCCACGCCCAGCAGTTTCAGGTTCTCGATGGTCGCGCCGCGCCAGGCATAGATGGCCTGGTCGTCGTCACCCACGGCAGTGAACATGGGTTTCTTGCCGATCCCTGTCACCAGCAGCTTGACCAGTTCGTACTGGCAGGTGTTGGTGTCCTGGTATTCGTCGATCAACAGGTAGCGCAACTTGCGCTGCCAGCGGTCGCGCACCTCCTCGTTGCTGCGGAACAGCTCCACCGGCAGGCGGATCAGGTCATCGAAATCGACCGCCTGATAAGCCTTCAGCGTAGCCACATAGCTGCGGTAGATGCGCGCAGCCTGGGCTTCGTCTTCGGTGCGGGCATTCTTTTCGGCCAGCTCGGGATCGATCAGGCCGTTCTTCCACAGGGAAATGGAATTCTGGATGCCGCGGATGATGGCCTTGTCGGTGGTGACCGCCAGTTCTTGCACGAGGGAAAAACAATCATCGCTGTCCATGATTGAAAAGCGGTCCTTCAGCCCCAGATGCTTGGACTCCTGCCGCAGGATCTTCACGCCCAGTGAATGGAAGGTCGAGACCGTGAGGTGCTTGGCCTGCTTGGGATCCTTGAGCAGCTTGGCGATGCGCTCCTGCATTTCCAGCGCCGCCTTGTTGGTGAAGGTGAGCGCGGCGATGTTGCGCGATTCGTAACCGCAGTTCTCGATCAGGTGCGCGATCTTCTGCGTGATCACGCGGGTCTTGCCCGAACCGGCACCGGCCAGCACCAGGCAGGGCCCGGCCATGTAGTGGACGGCTTCGCTTTGCGGCTTGTTCAGGCCGAAGGAGGGTGCGGACATACGGAGGCGATCGGCGTGGGCAGGAGAAGAAACGAGGCGCCATTGTAGCAGCCCGCCCGACCGGCCCGGCTGCGCCTGTGGGACAATGCCCGCATTGCCGGCGGCAACAACAACACGAGAGCAACCATGAAATTCAACCATCTCATCCAGATCAACGATCCGCTCAATCCGCTGATCGATTCCCTGACCCGCGAGCAACTCTGGCGCGGCCTGGTCTTGCGTGCGGAGTCGCCGCGCCTGTTCATGCCGCATCTGGATGACTGCCGCCTCTCCGAAAAAAGCCTCGACAGCGTGCGCCGCGAGTTGCGCTATGGCGAGCTGGTCATCATCGACAAGGTCACTTACCTGCCGCAGATCCAGGTGCTCTATGAAGTGCCCTCGCAGGGCGAGATCCCGGCCTCGCGCATGAGCATGACCATCGAGGAGCCGCAGGCCGATGTGCTCTTCGTGCGCTTCGAGTATGACGACGGCAAGCCCGAGGATGTCACCGGCGAAGAAGCTTTCTATGACAACTTCCGCCGCTCGGCTTATCAGGAAGCCGATATCGATACGGTGCGCATCATCCGCGAACTGACGCAGCGCGGTGAGCTGCATTGAAGAAACTGAATCAGCTTGCCGGTTGAGTCAGTTTTCCTGATGTAACAAAAAAGGCGCGCTCCCTGTGGAGCGCGCCTTTTTGCTTGATGAGCTGCAGTCAGGTTCAGGCCAGCAAGCGTCCCAATGCGCCATTGACCAGGGCTCCGCCAATCACCAGCCACGCAAACAGCACCGCACCGAGGATCACGGGCTTGATGCCCGCACTGCGCAGCGCCGAGAGGTGGGTGGACAGTCCCAGGGCCGCCATGGCCATGGCCAGCATCAGCGTATCGGCTTGCAGCACCAGCTGGTTGACGGCGGCCGGCAGCGGGAAGAAGGAGTTGAACACCACCACACCGATGAAGGCGAAGGCGAACCAGGGAATCGACAGCTTCTTCGTTGCATGTGCAGCCCCCGATGCGGCCGCCGCAGACGGTGCCACCTTAATCGACAGCATCAGCAGGAAGGGCGCCAGCATCATCACGCGGACCATCTTGGTGATCACCGCCACATCGGCCGTGTGCTGATCGATGGAGCGTGCAGCGGCCAGCACCTGCGCCACTTCGTGGACGGTGGAGCCGATGTAGACGCCGAAGTCCGGCAGGCGCAGGCCCCACACCGGTTCGGCCTGCAGCGTATAGAGCAGCGGATAGAGGAAGATCGCCAGCGACCCGAAGATGACCACGGTCGAGACCGCCACGGTGACCTGCTCGCTGCGGGCGCGCAGCACCGGTTCAGTGGCCATCACGGCAGCCGCCCCGCAGATCGAGCTGCCGGCACCGATCAGCAGCGCGGCGTCACGATCCAGCTTCAACAACTTGGTACCGACCAGCCACGCCAGTCCGAAGGTGGACAGCAGCATGGCCGCGTCGATCACCACACCGGCCACGCCGACGTGGGCGATGTCCTGGAAGGTCAGGCGGAAGCCGTAGAGGATGATGCCCGCACGCAGCAGCGTCTGCTTGGAGAAGCGCACGCCCTCGCCGCAGTACGCACCGAGACGCGGATAGACGGTGTTGCCGATCAGGATGCCCAGCACGATGGCCACGGTCAGGGCCGAGAAACCGTGATTCTGCAGCCAGCCGATATTGCCCAGGCTCATGGCAGCCCAGGCGACGGCGCCTGAAAGCGCCAGTCCGGCGGCGGCCGGCGGCAGGGAGGAAGTCTGGATGGCGGTACGCATGGGGCTCTCCACGAAGGGTGTGCTGTCGATGGAGTGCACTTTACGCGCCGGGCTTATAAAAGAAAAACGCGTTATTTTGCTAATATCTACCTGTTGAACAGGTAGATGGACGGTGACGTTTTCTGCGCACCCCCATGTCCGAAATGCATAACGGAGGATCGATGAGAATCACGCTGCGGCAATTGCAGATTTTCCTGGCCGTGGCCCAGTCAGGTTCGACCACGGCGGCGGCCGGGCTGGTGGCGCTGTCGCAGTCGGCGGCCAGCGCTGCGCTGAACGAACTGGAGAGCCTGCTGGGCGTGCAGTTGTTCGACCGTGTCGGCAAGCGGCTGGTGCTGAATGACAGCGGCCGACAGCTGCTGCCGCAGGCGCGCCACATGCTGGATGCGGCCCAGACCATCGAGCGCCAGTTCAGCGATCCGGCCGCCGGCAGCGACCTGCACCTGGGGGCTTCCACCACCATCGGCAGCTATCTGCTGCCGGCCATGATCGCCGCTTATCGGCGCAGTCATGCAGGGGCGCGAGTGCGCGCGCTGGTGGCCAATACCGCCGATATCGTGGAGGCCGTAGTCAACTTCGAAGTGGATGCGGGACTTATTGAAGGGCCCTGCCATGCCGATGATGTGCAGGTGGAGCCGTGGATGACCGATGAACTGATCGTGGTGGCCGCGCCCAAACACCCCATCGTCCGCGCGCGCCGCAAGATCACCCTGAAGATGCTGCGCGAAGCCGACTGGCTGCTGCGCGAGGCCGGGTCCGGCACGCGCGAGGCGGTCGAGCATGCGCTCATTCCCTACCTGCATCATTTGCCGTCCTCCTTCGAGTTCGGCAATTCGGAAGCCATCAAGCGCGCCACCGCGGAAGGCCTGGGCATCAGCTGCCTGTCACGTTCGGTGGTGGAAGATTTGATCGAATCAAGGAAGCTGGTCGAACTGGACACGCCCCTGCCGACCTTGCGCCGGCATTTCTACATGGTGGTCAGCCGCCACCGCGCGCCTTCTCCTAGCCTATCGGCGCTGCTGTCGTTCTGCCGCGACTGGGCGCAGCGGCAGGCACCGCACTGAAGGACGGGGCCTGCCAGGGGCTGGGGTCAGATCGGTTCGAAGACGCCCGCGCTGCGGTTCTTGGCGACCTTGTTCCAGGCGAAGATGCGGCCGTTCATGGCCACATACACGCCCGGCGGCAGGACCTGGGCCACACCGCAGGCAAAGCCGAAGTTGAAGAAGGCGTCGGAATTGGCGATCTCGTAGGGGATCATGGCGCCGGTCAGCACCACGGTCTTGTCGGTGAGCGCCTGGCCGAGCACCTGGGCGGTCTGCTGCATGGTGTCGGTGCCGTGGATGATGACGATGGCTTTTTGCGCCGAGGCCTGGCAGGCTTCCAGCACGCGCTGGCGGTCGCCGTCCTGCATCTCCAGCGAATCGAGCAGGCGCAGGGTTTCCAGGGAAACTTCGGTGGTGATGCGGGCGCGGGCGATGACGTCCGGCAGGTGGCTCTCGCCAAAGCCAAGCTGGCCCGCGATTTCGTCGTAATGCTTGTCGAAGGTGCCACCGGTGGCGATGATGCGCAGGCTCATGGGTTTCCTATCTTCCAACTGGTCAAAATGTTCACATCGCGGGATAAGCAAGATGCGGTCCCGGACGCCGCGTGCCAGCCGCTTCCCCCCGGATAGCCGCGCTATGGCTGCTGGCAGGCGCTATCTTACACGCAGGAAGCTTCATTTTCGTGTCGAGACGGGCGGGGCCGGAGCGATTTTCCAAGGACATTTATAATGGACCGCATATGAAACCTCTGGCACCCGGCACCGTCATCTTCCACCGCCATCGCGGCTATGGCGTGATCGTGCTCGTCAACCTGATGACGGGCTGGATTTCTGCGCGCTTCGGCAGCGAGGTGCGCACCCTGGACCTGAACCTGTCGTCGGACGAAGTGCAGCACGCCGATGGCACGCCCATCCTGTTCCGCCGCGCCCCGCCGGACCGCATGCCGCATGCGCGCCTGATGGCCATGGTGCGCGAGCTGCATCGTGCCGGTTATCAGCGGCTCTACCTCTATAGCTGGCCCAAGCCGTCCGGGCTGCACTGGCGCTGGCATCTCTTCAGCGGCCCGCGCAACTGGATCGAGCGGCCCTGGCGCGAGGGCTGGTATGGCTCGGGCGCCGATTACAACTTCAATCCGGTGATGGGCTGGGGCGACGGACCTTCTTCGTCCCCCGAGGAACTGGCGCGCCTGCTGGCCCAGTTCGACCCGCAGGGACTGGCCCAGGCGCTGGGCGAGGACGAAGCCCATGCCAGCTGGTTCGAGCTGGTGTGCGCCACGCTATTGCCGGATTACGCCTTCAGCCTCGGTTGGCACAGCAACGGCAGCATCCCGGAACACCTGCCGGTGATCCCGATCCGGCGCAATGTCCCCGAATACGCCGGCCCGCCGCTACCGTGGCCGCCGGGTTGGCGGCACCTGTGGAAGCGCGCCGGGGCCATGCCCCAGCTGACCTATGACCCGCCGGTCAGAACCATTCACCGCATCACCCCAGAGCCTCAGGATTGAGCACGTTCTTCGGCGTCCCGGCGGCGTAGTCGACGATGTTCTGGAAGGCCGCACGGAAGTAAAGTTCATATCCGTCTTTTTCCACATAGCCCAGGTGCGGGGCGGCTACTACGTTGTCCATCTTCAGCAGCGGTGAGTCCACCGGCAGCGGTTCGCGCTCGTAGACGTCGAGCGCGGCCAGTCCGGGGCGGCCGGCGTGCAGGGCCGCTTCCAGCGCATCGGCCTCGACCAGTTCGGCGCGGCTGGTGTTGACGAAGCAGGCGGTCGGCTTCATGCGGGCCAGGTCGCTGGCCTTGACGATGCCGCGCGTGGCGTCGTTCAAGCGCAGGTGCAGGGTCAGAACGTCGGCCTGGGTGAAGAAATCTTCCTTGCTGGCGGCAGCTTGCAGGCCATCCTTGACGGCTTGCTCGCGGCTGGCCTCGCGTCCCCACACCACCACCTGCATGCCGAAGGCGCGGCCATAACCGGCCACCAGCTTGCCGATCTTGCCGTAGCCCCAGATGCCCAGGGTGCGCCCCTTCAGGGCGGTGCCGATCAGGTTGTGATGCGGCGTGGGCGAGACCTGCTGCCAGGCCCCCGCACGCAGGGCGCTGCAGTATTGCGGCACGCGGCGCATGGCAGCCATGATGAGGGCCCAGGTCAGCTCGGCCGGTGCGGTCGGGTCGCCCACGCCTTCGACGATGGCAATGCCGCGCGCGGTGGCGGCGGCCACGTCGACATGCCCGCTGACCTTGCCGGTCTGGGAAATCAGTTTCAGCAGGGGGAGTTTTTCCAGCAGGGGCTGGGTGAGGGCGGTGCGTTCGCGGATCAGCACCACGGCGTCGAAGGGCGCCAGCCGCGCGGCCAGCTGGCCGGTGCCGCGCACGGTGTTGGTGAAGACCTTGACGTCGTGGCCGTCGAGCAGACGGAAGCAGTCGAGGTGGCGCACGGCATCCTGGTAGTCGTCGAGGATGGCGATTTTCATGGGAAGTCTCCTGGCACTCTTGAGGGGCGGTGACCGGCCACCTGCGTGGCCGGCGTGGGCGTCCATCATAAAGCGATTGCCGGGATTCGGCACGGGCGCTGCTGCCCTGGCCGCTTCCCCGCCACTCAAATGCCGATGTCGATGACCAGCTTGCCGCGCGCCTGGCCCTCGGCCACCAGGGCGTGGGCCTGGTTGACCTGCTCCAGGGTGAAGCGGCGTTCGTCCATCAGAATCCGCAATTTCCCGGCATCGGCCAGGCCTGCGGCTTGGCGCATGATCTGGCCATGGCGCGCGCGGTCTTCGCCGGTCAGCAGCGGCAGCAAGGTGAAGACGCCCGAATAGGTCGCGCCCCGGAAGGACAGCGGCGCCAGCTTGTGCGCGCCCCAGCCGAGGCAACTGACGACATGTCCGACATAGCGGCGGGCCGCGGCGAAGGAGGCGTCCAGCGTAGCGCCGCCGACGGTGTCGTAGATGACGTCGAAGCCTTTGCCGTCGGTGTATTGCTGGACGTAATCCTCCACCTGCTGGCTGCGGTAGTCGATGGCGGTGGCGCCCAGGCTTTCGATGAGGCCCTGCTGGTCGGCGCTGCCGGTGGCATAGACCTCGGCACCGAGCGCACGGGCGATCTGCACGGCGATGTGGCCGACCCCGCCTGCGCCGCCGTGCACCAGCACTTTCTGGCCGGGCTGTACGCGGGCGCGCTCGACCAGGCCTTCCCAGGCGGTGATGAAGATCAGGGGCAGGGCGGCCGCCTGGCGCATGTCCAGGCTACGCGGCTTGTGCGCCAGCAGGTCGGCATCGACGGCGGCGAACTGGGCCAGCGAGCCGGGCACGCCGCCGATGCCGCCGGTCATGCCATAGACCTCGTCACCGGCAACGAAGCGCGTTTCGCCAGGCGCGACTGCCTCGACCACGCCGGCCAGGTCGATGCCCAAGATGGCCGGCAGGCGGGCCTGGGCATGGGCGGCGTTGCCGGCCTGGATCTTGGTATCGAGCGGATTGACGCCGCTGGCGGCGATACGCACCAGCACCTGGCCGGGGCGCAGCGTCGGTATTTCGATCGGGGCAAGCGACAACGGGGTGCCGAACTGGGTCAGCAGGGCGGCTTGCATGAGGGAGGGGGCGTTGGACATGATGACTCCTGAAGGTGGTCTGGGTGAAGGAAGCTCGCCTCACCGCAGGGCGGCAGGTCGATGCACGCAGTCTCGCGGTTTGCCTTGCGCGGAAAAAGCGGGCGGCGCCAAAGTCAGAATTGCGCATCGGCGAATAATCGGCCGCGTGCCATGGCCTAGAATCAGGGCACCGATAACGACAGCACAGGGAGAACACCATGGACCGACTGGACATGCTCAAGGTCTTTTGCGCCGTGGTCGAGGCGGGCGCATTCAGCCGGGCGGCTGAAAAGCTGTCCATGTCCACCTCCTCCGTGACCACTCACGTGGCCGCACTGGAGGCGCACTTCAAGGTGCGTCTGCTCAATCGCACCACGCGCAGCATGTCGCTCACCGAAGAGGGGCGGCATTGCCACCAGCAGGCGCTGCGGCTGCTGGCCGACATGGGCGAGCTGGAGGCGGGTTTGCGGGCCTCCGATACGCGCCCCGCAGGGCTGCTTCGGGTTGACCTGCCCAGCGTCATCAGCCGGCGTTACGTGGCGCCGGCGCTGCCGGACTTCCTGCGCCGGTATCCCGAGCTGGAGCTGCGCGTGACCGTGAGCGACCGCATGGTCGACATGGTCGAAGAAGGGCTGGATGTGGTGGTGCGCATCGGCACCCTGGCCGACTCCGGCATGGTGGCGCGCAAGCTGGCCGGTACCCGCTACCTGTGCTGTGCAGCGCCGTCCTACCTGCAGCAGCACGGCTGGCCGCAGACGCCCGAGGCGCTGGATCAGTTCGCCTGCCTGGGTTTCCTGAATCCGCGCACGCGCATGGTCAAGCCCTGGCGTTTCAGCCGTGACGGCGTGGAAAGCTCGCATATTCCAAAGGGCCTGCTGGCCATGGATCATGTGGAATCCATGGTGGCAGCCGCACAGGCCGGCGGCGGCATCATCCAGCAGATGTCGGTGACCCTCGATCCGGCCTTGCAGGAGGGTAGCCTGGTGCCGGTGCTGCCGGAATGGCAGCTGGCCGGTCCGGACATCGTGGCGCTTTACCAACCAACACGCCGCGAGACAGCTAAGGTGAAGGTTTTCGTCGCGTTTCTGCAGGAGATATTCACGGCGTGAATGGCATATCGCCCGCAATGCCCCGCAAATCCAGTGTTCATGCGGTTTATCAAGGAATGACTGTTATATCCCACGGTAATGAATTAACAGATTTTTTTTGATTTGTAATTACCTACTACATAAGTCGGGTATTTTTCGCTACAAATTTGCGTAAATTCCGTTTTATCGGGGTACAATCGCTGCCACTTTCCTGCACTCTCGACTGTCGAAGAGTGAGCAAAACCCGCCGCCAGCAAGGAGGCGGGCCGGGTAGCCGGGCTCCTGGAGCCGGCCGCCATCGACAAGACCGCCGTATTGCAGACTGGCGTGCGTATCCCGCCAGGCCCGTGCAACGACGATCCTGCCGTGCCAACCGAATTCATCAACTTGTGGCATTGGAGGTAGCATATGAACCAACCCCTCATGGCAGGCATTCCCGCAGTCAATGCGCCCGCCTACGTCAAACACCAGAAACTGATCAACTGGGTCGCCGAAATCGCCGCGCTGACCAAGCCGGCTCGCATTTACTGGTGCGATGGTTCGCAGGAAGAATACGATCGCCTGTGCGCTGAAATGGTCGCCGCCGGCACCATGAAGAAGCTCAACGAAGCCAAGCGTCCCAACAGCTACCTGGCCTGCTCCGATCCGTCGGACGTGGCCCGCGTGGAAGACCGCACCTTCATCTGCTCGCAGAACAAGGAAGACGCCGGTCCGACCAACAACTGGACCGATCCGGCCGAGATGCGCCAGACCTTGAACGGCCTCTTCGACGGCTGCATGGCCGGCCGCACCTTGTACGTGGTGCCGTTCTCGATGGGTCCGCTGGGTTCGCCCATCGCCCACATCGGCGTGGAATTGTCCGACTCTCCCTATGTGGCCGTGAACATGCGCATCATGACCCGCATGGGCAAGGCCGTCTATGACGTGCTGGGCAGCGATGGCGAGTTCGTGCCCTGCGTGCACACCGTGGGCGCACCGCTGGCCGCCGGCCAGAAGGATGTGGCCTGGCCGTGCAACGCCACCAAGTACATCGTCCACTATCCGGAAACCCGCGAGATCTGGTCCTACGGTTCGGGCTACGGCGGCAATGCGCTGCTGGGCAAGAAGTGCTTCGCCCTGCGCATCGCCTCCACCATGGGCCGCGCCCAGGGCTGGCTGGCCGAGCACATGCTGATCCTGGGTGTCGAATCCCCGGAAGGCAAGAAGCACTACGTGGCCGCCGCTTTCCCTTCGGCCTGCGGCAAGACCAACTTCGCCATGCTGATCCCGCCCAAGGCCTTCGGCGGCTGGAAGGTCACCACCATCGGTGACGACATCGCCTGGATCAAGCCGGGTGCCGATGGCCGCCTGTATGCCATCAACCCGGAAGCCGGCTATTTCGGCGTGGCCCCGGGCACCAACGAAAAGAGCAACTACAACTGCATGGCGTCGGTGTCGGCCAACACCATCTTCACCAACGTGGCGCTGACCGATGATGGCGACGTCTGGTGGGAAGGCATGACCAAGGAAGCCCCGGCGCACCTCATCGACTGGCAGGGCAAGGACTGGACCCCGGAAATCGGCAAGGAAACCGGCCGCAAGGCAGCGCACCCGAACGCCCGCTTCACCGTGGCCGCGACCCAGAA
>NZ_DBIC01000349.1:0-11091 GCF_002296545.1 Herbaspirillum sp. UBA812
CGCTCGGCAGCGTGCAGGTGGTGGTGTCCGATGCCCAGTTGCAGCGCAAGCTCGCCGCAGACAAGCGCTTCCAGACGCGCGTGCTGCTGGCGCAGGCAGTGGTGGCACTGCTCATCATCGGCCTGCTGGTCTATCGCCGTATCCTCGCGCCTCTCCGCAAGCTGACCGTCGCCGCCGGCCGCATCGAACGCGGACACTTCGATAACCGCATCGCGCTGACGCAAAAGGACGAGATCGGCCTGCTTGCCCATCGCATGGAGGCCATGCAGTCCAGCCTCAAAACCCTCTTCGACGAACAGGCGGCGATCCTGGGCAATATCCCGGCCGGCGTGTTGTTCGTGCGTGATGGCCGGATCGCTTTTGCCAATGATGCGGCCCAGTCCATGCTGGGCATGAGCGAAACCGGACTCCTGGCGCTATCGAGTGCGCAGATCTTCGAAGAATCACAGCAACAAGCCGCCTATCTGCATGACCGGATCCAGCACCATCTTGGCAGGGTGGGCGAGATCGTCCTGCTCAAGCGCGCCGATGGCAGTACCCTGCCGGCCGAACTGCGCACTTCGCCGATCGACGGCTCCAGCCAGCGGGATCAGATCTGGGTGCTCATCGATATCTCAGAACGGCTGGAAGCAGAAAGCAGCATCGCCCGCCTCAGCTTCTACGATCCGGTCACCGAACTGCCCAACAGGCGGCTGTCCCTTGACCGCCTGCGGCGTGCGCTGATACGCCAGCAGTCGCATGGACTGCCGTTGGCCGTGTTCTACATGGAGATCCATCGTGCCGATCTTTCGCAAGGGCTGGTCAAGCCGGATGAGGTGGATCGTCTGCTGGCCGAGTGCGCACGCCGGCTGGCCGCCTGCGTGAGCGACGGCTATATGCTGGCGCGTATCGATGGAGAACGTTTCGCATTGGGCGGCGAGATCAAGAGCCGGGATCTGGCCGAGGGCATCAAGTTCTGCGAGGCCCTCGCCAACAGGCTCATTGCAGCGCTCGCGCCGGCGCCCGGCAAGGAGGTCAGTTTCCCCTGCTCCCTCAACATCGGCATCAACATCCTGCGTGGTGACGTGCAATCGGCCGAGGAAGCGGTGATGCAGGCCAAGCTGGCCATGGTGCAGTCACTCGCCGCGGGCCGCAATGTCTTCCGCTTCTTCGATCCGGCCATGCAGGCCCTGGCCAGCCAGCGCAGTGCACTGGAAGTGGAATTGCGCACGGCGGTGGCGCAGCACCAGTTCGTGGTGCATTACCAGCCGCAGGTTACCTTTGAGGGCAAGGTGGTCGGGGCTGAGGCGCTGGTGCGCTGGAAGCATCCGCTCAAGGGCATGGTGCCGCCGGCGCTGTTCATTCCGGTGGCCGAAGAATTGGGATTGATGGAAGAGATCGGCCACCAGGTGCTGGAAGCCATCTGCCGCGATCTCGAATCCTGGCAGCGCGAAGGACTGGCCAGGGAGCTGGTGGTGGCGGTCAATGTGTCGGCGCAGGAATTCAAGGTGGACCACTTCGTGGCGCGCTTCCACGAAACCATTCGCCAGCACCGCATCAGCTCCAAGGCGGTGAAGGTGGAACTGACCGAAAGCATGATGATCGACAAAATCGATGAGGTCATCGAAAAAATGAATGACCTCAAGTCGCATGAGGTCTCGATTTCGCTCGATGATTTCGGGACCGGCTATTCGTCCCTGTCCTACCTGGGACGCTTCCCCATCGACCAGCTCAAGATCGACCAGAGCTTCGTGCGCAGGATGCAGGACGATGCCGCCACGGCCAGCATCATCCGCAGCATCATCATGCTGGGCCAGAGCCTGGGGCTGTCCATCATCGCCGAAGGGGTGGAGACGATGGAACAGCGGGACCTGCTGCATGCGCAGGGTTGCACGCTGTATCAAGGCTATTGGTACGGCCGGCCCATGCCGGGAGAACAGTTCACGGCGCTGCTGGAGGGCCGGCAGCGCGCGTCCTGAGCAGAGACCCAGGCAGGTGCGATCACGCGCCGCTGTAGAGCGAGGTGTCGAGCGCCTGGCCCTGGGTGCTGCTGTCGGAGACCGAAGGCTTGGCGCCGGTGTTCTGCATCGGCTCGCCCAGGCGTGCGGCTTGCAGCTCGGCGACGACATCGGCGCGCATCTTGCTGCCCTGGAATTGCACCACCGGATAGTTGCTGCGGGCGTTCAGGTTGGCCTGATCGCGTGCGGCTTCCGTGGTCACGGTCGATTGAGCGAAGGCCGACAGGGAGAAGGCGGTGGCCAGTGCGCCGAGGACGAGGTGCGAGGTTTTCATGATCAGATTCCTTTGAGTGCGTTTTCACAAGATCCCTGGTGCTGCACAGGATGTGCGCTGCCAGGGATGGCGCGATCGCCGTGCTTGGTTGGCGAGTCGTTGGAATGGATTCTAGGGAGGGGGGCCGTACAGAAACATTGCCCAGTCATTACACATTTGTAATGAATGCCGCATCCGGCTGGGTCACAATACGTGCTTGTCCGTCAGGAATTCCGATCATGCACATCTTGTTGGTAGAGGACGAGCCCAAATCGGGCGAGTACCTGCGTCGCGGCCTGACCGAGTCCGGCTTCGTGGTGGACTGGGTGCAGACCGGCGTGGACGGCCTGCACAATGCGCGCACGCTGGACTACAAGCTGATCATCCTGGACGTGATGCTGCCCGGCATGAACGGCTGGGACATCCTGCGCGAACTGCGCCGCACGCATGACACGCCGGTGCTCTTCCTCACCGCCCGCGACGAAGTCGAAGACCGCGTCAAGGGCCTGGAGCTGGGTGCCGACGATTACCTGGTCAAGCCCTTCGCCTTCACCGAACTGCTGGCGCGCGTGCGCACCCTGCTGCGGCGGGGGCCGAGCCGCGAGGCCGATCTGATCGAGTACGAGGATGTGGTGGTGGATGTGATTCGCCGCAAGGTCACGCGCGCCGGACAGCGCATCGATCTCACTGCCAAGGAGTTCGCGCTGCTGCACATGCTGATCCGCCGTCCGGGCGAGGTGCTGTCGCGTCCGCAGATTGCCTCGCAAGTATGGGATATGAATTTCGACAGCGATACCAACGTGGTAGACGTGGCCGTGCGCCGTCTGCGGGCCAAACTGGATGAAGGATTTGACCAGAAGTTGCTGCACACCGTGTGGGGCATGGGTTACGTGTTCGAGGTGCGGCGGTGAGACGTGCTACCGCGTCGATGAGCCTGCGGCTGGTGGTGCTGTTCGGATTGCTGGCGCTGGTGCTGTTCACGGCCGTTGGCAGCTATCTGTCGCACTCGCTGCACATGCAGCTGGAGGCGCGCGACGATGAAGAGCTGGCCGGCAAGTGCCGCTCCATCAATCACCTGGTCGAGCATGCGGCGTCACTGGAGGACATCCTCGCCCGCCGCCACCTGGTACTGGACACCCTCTCCGGCCATGATCAGCTGCTGGTGCGCATCGCCCGCGCCGATGGCAGCACCCTGCTGGAAAGCCATGACCCCACGCGCACCTCGCCGGATGTGGACCTGTCCACCGTCAAGATCCGCAGCTGGGACCACATCGAAGCCTTGCGCATGGGTGACCTGCGCGCGCGCTACATCGCCAGCATGCCGGTCACTCGCTCGGGCGAAAAGGCCATCGTGCTGGTGGTGCGTACGGCCTCGGATCGCATGCTGCTGCTGGCGGACTATCGCGCCGATGTATGGTGGGCGGCGGCCATCGGCACCGTGCTGGCAACGCTCTTGAGTTACTTCCTCGTGCGCAGCGGCTTGCGTCCGCTGCGCATGATGGCGGCACAGACGCGCGCCATCTCGGCCAACAAGCTCGATACCCGGCTCGACCTGCAGGCCGCGCCACGCGAACTGCACGAGATCGTGCAATCCTTCAACGACATGCTGGACCGTCTGCATCGCAGCTTCCAGCAACTGAGCCAGTTCTCCGCCGATCTTGCGCATGATGTGCGCACCCCGCTCAACAACCTGATGGTGCAGACCCAGGTGGCGCTGGGCAAGCCGCGCAGCCTGGATGAATACCAGGCCCTGCTCAGTTCCAACATCGAGGAATACGAACGCCTCTCGCGCATGATGGAGAGCATGCTGTTCCTGGCCCGCGCCGACAACGCCCACGTAGTGCTGCAGATCCAGCCGCTGGACGTGGCCGAGGAACTCAACCGCATCGCCGACTATTTCGAGGGCATCGCCGAAGAGGCGCAGGTGCGCATTGCGGTGGCCGGCAGCGGCACCCTGTACGCCGATGCGACCCTGCTGCGCCGTGCGGTGGGTAACCTGGTCGCCAATGCCATCCGCTATACGCCGCCGCAGGGCATCATCAGTCTGGAGGCCACCGTGGTGGCGGGCGCGACCCTGATCGGGGTGGCCAACCCGGGGCCGGGGATCCCGCCGGATCAGATCGAACGCATCTTCGACCGTTTCTACCGCGCCGATCCATCGCGCAGCAGCGCCAGCGGTTCCAGTGGCCTGGGCCTGGCCATCGTGCGGACCATCATGGCGCTGCACGGCGGACAAGCCAGCGCAAGCAGCGAACCGGGACGACGTACCGTGTTCACTTTGCGCTTCCCCGAAGCTGCCGGCAACGTGCCGGACAAAGCGTGATACAGGTGGCGAACATCGCGCGAGCACTGTACCGGGAAACGTGCAGAGCGATGTACAGATGAACGTGCAGAAAAACGAACAACAAACCTTGCAAGAAGACGGTCAACAAGAGTCGAAAAGCGCAGCAGAAAGCAAACATGGCGCGCACGCGCCATGCAGCTTCAAGCCGGAATGCCGGGGTTCAGCGCGAATCCTCACTGGGCAGCGAAAGCAGGCTGGTCCGCATGAGATCGGGCAATTCCATCTCCAGCGCGAGGGCCAGGGCCTCCATGTTGTCGACGGAAATATTCCTTTCCCCGCGCTCGACTTCGCTCAGGTAGGTGCGACTGATGTCAGCGCGGAAGGCCAGCTCTTCTTGTGACATCTCTTTAAGCCGGCGCACCCTGCGGACGTTCTGTCCGAAGATGACGCGGGCGCTCTGTGGAGTCTCTGATTTTTTCATGAGCGCAAGGATCAATGCGGCTAGGGGTGACGGTCGATTAGCTACAATTACAAACGCACAAACTATCGGTGACAATCACTTATACCCTTGAATGTCTTGATGAATAATCGAAATTTATCGAGATTCCGACCCTAGTTTCAGCGCGTATTTTTCGAAATTGTTCTAGTGGCTATTCGAAATTTTTCAGAAGTTCCCGCCTTGTTTTGACTCCTCGTCTCATGCTGCGAGCATGCCGCCGGAAATTTCTCACTCTCTGCCATGGATAAACAACAAGCCTTGCGCCGTACCAAGCGTCTAGCCCTGGGTTGTCTGCTGGGTTCGGCTGCGCTGTTCGTGGCTGCCTCGCTGGCAGCGCCCTCAACCTGGAGCGCGTTGCTGCGTGCCATGGCCGAGGCCGCCATGGTGGGCGCACTGGCCGACTGGTTCGCCGTCACGGCACTGTTTCGCCGGATTCCGCTGCCGCTGCTGGCACGCCATACCGCCATCATCCCGCGCAACAAGGAGCGCATCGCCGACAACCTCGCCGTCTTCGTGGAAGAGAAATTCCTGAGTCCGCAGTCGCTGGCCGGACTGGTGCGCCGCCATGATCCGGCGCAGCGACTCTCGGCCTGGATGGCTGCGCCCGAGAATGCCGCGCGCCTGGGCGGCTACATGGCGCAGGCGGTCGGTGGTGTGCTCACGCTCACCGATGACCGCCGCATCCAGGCCTTTGTACGGGAAGCTCTGCAGACCGCGCTGGGCAAGCTGGACCTGTCGCGCTCGCTGGCCAGCATTCTGGATACGCTGACGCTGGATGGCCGTCACCAGCAGCTGCTGGACCGCGCCATCGTGGCCCTGGCCGAGCTGCTCAACCGCGAACAGACGCGTGCGTTCATCGCCGAGCGCATGGTGGAATGGCTGCAGCGCGAATATCCCAAAATTGAAAAACTGCTGCCCTCGAACTGGATCGGCGAGAAGTCCGCCGATACCCTGGCCGACATTCTGGACAAGCTGCTCACCGGAATCGCGGAGGATCCGCAGCACTCGCTACGCCAGGCCTTCGATCGCCAGCTGGCCGGCTTCGTGACGCGCCTGAAGGAAGACCCGGCCCTGCGCGAACGGGCGGAGGAGATCAAGCGCGAGATCTTGCAGGGCGAGGCCGTCAACGCCTATGTGGGTAGCCTGTGGGACAGCCTGCGCCAATGGCTGCGGCAAGACCTGGCGCGTCCCGATTCGGCCCTGCACGCCCAAGCCAGCGCGGCCACGCAGTGGATCGGGCGCGCCCTGCAGGAAGATGCCGAACTGCGTGCCTCGCTCAATGCCCATCTGGAACAGGCCATCGCCAGCCTCAGTCCGGATGTGGCCCAGCTGCTCACGCGCCACATCAGCGACACCATCAAGCAGTGGGACACGGCCGAGCTGTCACGCCAGATCGAACTCAACATCGGCCGCGACCTGCAGTACATCCGCATCAACGGCACGCTGGTCGGGGGACTGATCGGCGCGCTGCTGTTCGGCTTGTCGTGGCTGATGCAGTGGCTGGTGCACGGGGTTTGAACGGCCTCAGGAGGATTGCTCGGCACGCTCCTTCAAGGCCTTGCGCATGATCTTCCCGGTGGCCGTGGTCGGCAGCGCATCGACAAAGGCAATTTCGCGCGGATATTCATGCGCCGCCAGCTGCGAACGGACGTGCTGCTGCAGGGCCGCCACCAGTGCGGCGTCCGGGGCATGTCCTTCCTGCAGCACGACAAAAGCCTTCACTACCTCCGTACGCAGGGCATCTTTCACGCCGACCACGGCCGCGATCCGCACTGCCGGATGGCGCATCAGGCATTCCTCGATCGGAGCGGGGCCGATGCGATAGCCGGCACTGGTGATGACGTCATCATTGCGGCCCAGGTAGCGGATGTAGCCGGCTTCGTCCATGTTGCCCAGGTCTCCCGTGAGCAGGAAATCACCGGCGAATTTTTCGCGCGTCGCTTCATCATTGCGCCAGTAGCGCAGGAACATCACCGGATCCGGTGCACGGATGGCGATATTGCCGACTTCGCCGCGCGGCAGGACGGCACCCTCTTCATCTACGATCTGTACATCGTGTCCCGGGACTGCACGTCCCATGCTGCCCGAGGCACTGGGGTAGAGCAGCGACGAGGACGATACGACGAGGTTGCATTCGGTCTGGCCGTAGAACTCGTTGATGGTCACGCCCAGCGCGCTGCGGCCCCAGGCGATCAGGTCATCGCCCAGCGTCTCGCCACCGCTGGCCACGCTGCGCAGCGCAAAATCCCATTGCGCACGTGGATCCGGCGTGCCGCGCAGCATCTTCAACGCCGTCGGCGGGAAGAACACGTTGCGGATGCCATGCCGCGCCAGCAATCCGAAGACGGTGGATGCATCGAATTTTTCCAGACGGCGCGCTACTACCGCCACGCCGTGATACAGCGACGGCAGCAGGACATCCAGCAGGCCGCCGATCCAGGCCCAGTCGGCGGGCGTCCAGAAGCGGTCACCGGGCTGCGGGAAACTGTCGTGCGAGACTTCCATGCCCGGCAGATGGCCCAGCAGGACGCGCTGTGCATGCAGTGCGCCCTTGGCCTTGCCGGTGGTGCCGGAGGTATAGATGATCATGGCCGGGTCATCGGCCAGCGTCGTGACCGGCTCGAATGTGGACGAGGCCGCATGCAGGCGGTCCCAGAAATCGGTAGTCTGCGGCAGCACGATGTCGGACTGCTCCACGCAGAACACCACTTTCAGTGCCGGCAGTTCACCCGCGAGATGGACCTTGTCCATGCCCGATGCGTCGGTGACCAGGGCGGCGGCTTCGCTGTTGTCGAGACGATAGGCGATCGCTTCCGGGCCGAACAGGTAGAACAGCGGCACCGTCACTGCGCCCAGCTTGTAGGCGGCGATGTGAGTGATGACGGTCTCGATGCGCTGCGAGAGGTAAATCCCGATGCGGTCGCCGCGCCGGATGCCGGCCTCGCTCAGCACGTTGGCGAACTGGTCGCTCAGGATCTTGAGCTGGTCGAAACTCCAGGTGGTGACCTTGCCATCGCCGTCCTCGGCAATGATGGCGGGACGGCCGCTGCCATCTGCCCAGCGGTCGCAGGCGGCGTGGGCGATGTTGAAGACCTCGGGGATCTGCCAGTCGTAGGCAGCGGTGGTATCGGCACGGTAGTGGGCCGGGGTGATCACGGGGCGTGGCGCGATGTCTGGGGGCACGTCTTGTCTCCTGTCGGGTGGCTGTGGGCCAGGCCTGCATGGGGCCGGGCTCCGGATGGCCGGTCATGCCGGCACGCCGCCTATCATAGCGCCCCCGGGGCGGATCAGCATGGCACAACAAAATGACAGTCGCGCAATGCGACTGGTCGAACTCTGACGAGTTTGCCTGGCAACCTCGGCCACTTCCTCCAAGCGCGCGCAGCCCTCCTCTAGGATGGCTCTCCTCTCGCCTTCTGCCGTTTGATGCCGGCATCACCCTGGTTCCGGGATGCCGCGCGGATGGCATTTCCAGCAAGGATGTCCGTATGCCCGACCGCACGTTTTCCGCGCTATTCCAACCCGGGTCCCAACAGGCCCGTGCTCTTCGGCTGCGCTTGCCGCAATCGCACGCGGCCTTGCAGGGCGCGCTGCTGATACAGCAGGTGACGGGCCGCGAGACCCTTTGTGGTGCCACCGAAGTGGAGGTGCTGTGCCTCTCGCCGCGCGAGGACTTGCCGCTCAAGGAATTCATGGCGGTGCCGGCAGAAATCCAGCTGGTGACCGACCAGGGTCTGTTGCGCACCATCTGCGGCTTCATCGCCGAGGTCCATGCGGGCCAGATCGATGGCGAGCTGAGCTGCTATCGCCTGCTGTTGCGGGACGCCTTGAGCCTGATGGGCCAGCGCATCAATACCCGCGTCTTCCTGCACGCCAGCGAGGCCGATGTAACCCAGATCCTCATCAGCGAGTGGCGGCAACGCAGCCCCTTGCTGGCCAGCAGCATGGAGGTGGATTGGTCGCTGCTCGGAGAACGCTACCCGGCACGCGAATTCATCATGCAGCACAACGAATCCGATGCCGATTTCCTGCGTCGCCTGTGGAAGCGGCGCGGCATCGGCTGGTGCATCCGTCCGGGCGAGCCGCCACTGCCGGGACAGGCTGCCTGTCCGCGTCATCTGCTGGTGCTGTTTGACGATCCCATGCAGCTGCCGCGCAACGCGGCGGGCAGCGTTCCCTGGCAGCGCGATCATGCGCCCGGCACGCAGGACGGCCTCCTGCGCTGGCAGGCCACGCGCCGCCTGCGGGCTGGCAGTGTCAGCCGCCATACCTGGGATCACGCGCAGGATGGGCCGCTACAACGGCATATGAACAATCCGGCAGCGCAGGGCGCACTGGGCGACCGCTTTGCCCAGCTGCTGGATGACTATCTGGTGGAGGCCCCGCACATCGCCGACGATAGTGAAGATCTTGACCAGATTGCCCGGGCGCGCATGCAGCGGCTGGCACTGGAGAGCAAGGAATTCGGTGCCGATTCCACCGTGCGTGCGCTGCGTGTGGGCGAGTGGATCGTCGTCACGGGGCATCCCGAGCTGGAACATCATCCTCCGCATGAGCGCGAATTCATCGTGACCCGGCTGGAGTTCCATGCCGAGAACAATCTGCCGGCCTCGCTGGATGAGCGCCTGCGGCGCGCCACTCCGCATCGTGAAAGCGAGCTCGGCGGATTGGCCGACCTGCAGAGCCGTTGCCGCGAACAAGGCCTGCGCTATCTGAACCATTTCGCATGCGTGCGGCGTGGCATCCCGCTGGTACCGGCCTTTGATCCCCGCGTGGATCTGCCCCGGCCGCGTCTGCAGAATGCCCATGTGGTCGGCCCGGCGGGTGAAGAACTGTACTGTGACGCGCTGGGCCGCATCAAGCTGCGCTTTCACGGGACCCGCATGCAGGATCACCAGCTCGCCGGCGGGGCCAGCGACAGCGAACGCGATTCCGCCTGGGTGCGCGTGGCCAGTCATTGGGCCGGACGGCAATGGGGCGCGATCAATCTGCCGCGCGTGGGCGACGAGGTGCTCGTCGATTTCCTCGGGGGCGATCCTGACAAGCCTGTCGTGATCGGCCGGCTGTACAACGGGCTGTCGCTGCCGCCTGCCTTCAGCGGCGTCGGCAGCCTGCCCGGCAACCGCTTCCTGGCGGGCGTGCGCAGCAAGGAGATTCAGGGCCAGCGCTACAACCAGCTGCGGCTCGACGACACCCCGCGCCAGATCAGCGCCCAGCTTGCCTCGCAACACGGACAGAGCGAACTGAACCTGGGCTGGCTCACGCATCCCCGCACCGAGGGGCGCAGCGATGCGCGCGGCGAAGGGGCCGAGTTGCGGACGGACCAGGCGCTGGCGCTGCGCGGAGGACAGGGTGTGCTGATCAGCGCGAGCCGGCGCAGCCAGGCCAGCGGCGCGCAACTGGATCGGACCGAGATGCTGGGGCTGCTGCGTGTGCTGCAGAACGTCCAGCAGGAACTGGCGGCGCTGGCCGAGACCCATCATGCCGGGCCGACGGCAGTGCAGTCCTTGAGCGAGTTGCGCACGCGGCTCGATGCCTGGGAGACCGGCAGCAACACGCAGGCCGAAGGCAGCGGTGGCGGCGAGCCGGTGGTGGCCGTGACTGCACCGGCCGGTGTGGCCATCACCAGTGACGAGGGCGTGGTCCTTGGTGCGCAGAAGGAAATCGATCTGGTCAGCGTGGGCAATACGCAGCTCTCTGCGGGCAAGAAGCTGTTGGTGCGGGTGGCGGAGAGTATCAGCGTGTTTGCGCAGCGCTTGGGGATGCGGCTGGTCGCGGCCAGCGGCAAGCTGCAATTGCAGACGCACGGCGATGACATCGAAGCTACCTCAGCGCGCCGCATCATCCTGACGGCTGTTGATGAAATCGTCCTGCAGGCTCCCCGGCTGAAGCTGCTGGCGCAGGGTGCGCAGATTGATCTGGGGGGCGGCGCGATCACGCAGCAGAGCAGCGCGGATCACATCATCCGCTCGGCGAATTTCCATCATGTAAGCGGTGCTGACAGTGCACCTCCGGGCGTGGAACTGCCGGCCAGCGCCATGCGTACCGACGAACGTTT
>NZ_DBIC01000119.1:0-11238 GCF_002296545.1 Herbaspirillum sp. UBA812
GCGCGCGTGCCTTGGTGAAACTGGCAATCGCCTCGGCACGCCGCTCCTCAATGGCGTGCAGACGGCCCATCATGAAGGCCGCCCACACCGCGCGTTCGCTGGCCTGCTGCGGCGGCAGTGCCAGTACCGCTTCGAAACGTTGGCGTGCCGCTGTCAGGGCATTGGCGCGAAAGTCCTGCGCCCCTGCCGTGTAGAGGCGAATGGCCGGTGGCAAGGCCGCACCGGCCGCATACGCGGACTCGCCATCGGAGGCGGCGCGCATGGCCTGCAGGGCGGCCCACTGCGCGCCCTCCAGCTGGCCCTTCTCGATCATGCGCAGCGAGCGTGGATCATCGGGCTGGCCTGCAGCCTGTTCGTAGCCGCTGCGCTCATCGGCTTGCAGCTTGTCGGCCGGCGTCACCAGATGCGCGGCTTCCCAGGCGAAGGAATTGGCGGGCGTATTGCTGAGGGTACCGGCGCGGTCATCCAGCAATTGCAGCGGGAAATCCGGCCCGCAGGCTACCACCGTGGCCGCACCCAGCACCAGCAGGCTGCTGGCGGCGCAGGCGATTTTGGTCATGCGGCCCAGGCGGGGCAGGCTGCGCTGGCCCGTGGCGCGGGGGGCAGCGGCAGAACACTTCATTTTTGTCATCAGGATCCCATTTCCAGTGTGAGTTCGGGGGCCGGCGTGCCGTCGGCACAGCGCAGCCAGCCGATGGTACGGCTGCTGCCGGCGCGCAGCAGGCCGGCCTGGCCCAGGCGCAGGTAGCGTCCCCGGGCATCGCTTTCCAGCGTGTAGCCATTGATGCCGTCACCACTGCAGACGTTCCCTGAAGACGCTGCATCCCGTGGCGCGAGGTTCACCCGCACGCGCAGCGGCAAGGCCGCGTCGGCATTGCCGGCATTGTCGATGCGGATATCGGCGGGCGCGTCGTTGCCCTGTCCGGCGACCAGTTGCACCGCCAGGCCACCCTTGAGCGGCTTGCGTTCCAGCACGGCCAGCCAGGTCGAGAGACTCCAGGCGCGGCGGTCATCGCCGGTCGGCAGGCGGAACCAGATCAGCCCGGCCAGTCCCGGCGGCGGGGCCGCTTCCACTTCGGCCACGAAGCGCGCCATCACTTGCGGTTCAGCCATCAGTTCACGCCCCAGGCCACCGGCCAGGAGCGCACGTTCGCTTTCGACTGCGGCGATGCGGCCCTGGCTGTCCCAGCTCACACGCGAGCCATAGGCCGGCAGCGCCACGTGCCAGGGGCGGCGCGTCTGCGCGGCGTACTGGCGCATCCAGTCGCGGGCGCGCTCGCCGTCGAAGAGGCCCAGGCGCGGATCGAGCACGGCGTGGACCTGCAGCGTGGAAGCATCGGCCACGGCCAGCAGTGGCGCCAGCTGCTGGCTGGCCAGCCAGGTCGGCAAGGCCGTCACGGTCAGATCCGTCGGTGCAATCCGGGCCTTGAGGCTGCGCAGGAAGGCGGTGTATTCGGGCAGGCGCGCCGTGGCGCAGTCGTAGTCGATTTCCAGCGCAGCCGGTTGCAGGCCGCGCTGGCGCCAGGTGGTGAGCAGGTCGAGCAGATGATCCTGGATCGCGGCCGCATCGAAGCGCGCCAGCTGGCCGTTGATGCGCACCGTCATCAGCAGCGGGCGGCCGGTATTGGCCAGCGCCTCGGCGTCGGGCGTGATGTCGATCCAGCGGCCGGAGGCCCCCAGTTCGGCCGCCAGCACGTGCCAGCGCGCCACCTGGGCATTGGAAGCAGAGAGCGCCGTGCGCAGGGACGGGGTCCACTGGCGCTGCCAGATGTAGACGTCCTGGGAGAGCTTTTCGGCAGGGAGGGGATGGCGGGAACACGCCGCCAGCAGCACGGCCAGCAGCATCCAGATCAGACACAGGCAACTGCGCCTGGCAAAGCGCGCGGGCAGGAAGGCGAGGGGCATGGTCGTCGGCGAGGTGGAGTTCCGGTTGGCCGGCATTGTACGCGAGCCGACGCCCAAAAAACCAAGGCCCGGCACCTTGCGGTCACCGGGCCCGGTCAGCCTTGCAGGAGGAGCGCGATCAGGCCTTGTAGCCCTTGCTGCTCATCGGCACGAAGGCCAGCAGCACGCCCAGGATGGACAGGCCGATCACGTACAGCGCCGGTCCTTGCGGATCGGCCTTGATCCACAGCGAGATCAGCACCGGCGTCAGTCCGCCGAAGACCGCATAGGCCATGTTGTAGGCAAAGGACAAGCCGGTAAAGCGCACCGCCGGCGGGAAGGCGCGGGTAGAGACGATGGGGGTCAGCGAGATGCTGCCCACGAACAGGCCCACCAGTGCATAGCCCCAGATCAGCGACTCGGGCGAACCCGGCAGCTGGCCGTAGAACCACCAGGTCGACAGGCCCAGGCCACCCCAGCCGATGATCATGCTGGCGCGGGTACCGATGCGGTCGCACAGCCAGCCGATGGCCAGGCAGCCGATGGTCAGCATCAGGGTGCCGGCGCAGTTGGCCTGCATCACCAGCTTGGCCGGCAGGTGGTGTACGGTCTGCAGGTAGGACGGCGTCATCAGGATCACCACCACCACCGCACCCGACAGGCACCAGGTCATGCCGGCGGTCAGGACGCTGGCGGCGCGGTGTTCGCGCAGCACGGTCTTGAGCGGCAGTTCATTGGATTCCTTGCGGCGCGCCGCCAGCTCGCGGAACACCGGGGTCTCTTCCAGATAGCGGCGCAGGTAGACCGAGACCAGTCCGAACACGCCGCCCAGGATGAAGGGAATGCGCCAGGCGTAGCCGGCCACTTCAGCCGGTGCGTAGACGCTGTTGATGAAGATCCCCATCAGCGAACCCAGCAGGATGCCGCCGGTGATGCCGGCGGTCAGCGAACCGACGCCGAAGCTGTAGCGGTTGGCCGGCACGTGTTCGGCCACGAACACCCAGGCACCCGGCATTTCACCGCCGATGGCCGCGCCCTGCAGGGTGCGCATCAACAGCAGCAGGATGGGCGCAGCCACGCCGATGCTGGCGTAGGTCGGCAAGAGGCCGATGACCAGCGTCGGCACCGCCATCAGGAAGATCGAGAGCGTAAACATGCGCTTGCGGCCGATCACGTCGCCGTAGTGGGCAATGATGATGCCGCCCACCGGACGCGCCAGGTAACCGGCCGCGAAGATGCCGAAGGTCTGCAGCATGCGCAGCCATTCCGGCATGTCGGCCGGGAAGAACAGCTTGCCGACCACCGCCGCGAAGAACACGTAGATGACGAAGTCGTAGAACTCCAGCGTGCCGCCCAGGGCGGACAGGCCCAGGGTGCGGTAGTCGGAGGAAGTGAGCGGTCGGTGCTGGGACTCGTTCAGAGCCCCGGTAAATTCAGCAGATTCAGCGGAAGTGGTCATGATGGTTCACTAACGGCAAAGCGGCGACCCGGTCCGCCGCTACATCGCCCCGGGACAATGACGCCCATGGCAATGCCGCAGCGGGCCGCATGGCCTGCTTCAACTTGTTCGTTCGGGTGGCCGCAGAGGGCATGCCAGGAAAGATCAGGACATGTCTGCGAAGGACAGATTCAGCGGAAAACGTAAAGCGAAGAAATACGATTTAGCGTCGAAACTTGCTTAATGATACCCCAAAAACCGGCAAAGCTTCCGCAACGCAGCATTTCTTGCTGCCCGGGCGTGAGCTGGCAGCATCCCTGCCGGTTCCGGGCCGATATGAAGTTTCCTGACCTGGGAAAGCAAAGAAGCCCGCCAGGCAGCCACTGCTGCAAAGCGAGCTTCATGACAATGTGAAGCAACTGACCAAAATCCGGGAGCGCCCTGCCCGCCCGCGCACATGCGAGCCGGCAGCAGCGGCGCAGCCTCAGGATTCCAGCACGATATCGACCGCCGAGGACCGGCGCAGCATCAGGAAGCCTTCGCCATAGATGTTGCGGATTTGCATGGGCGCTTCCTCCAGCGAGCGCAATTTCTGGCGCACGCGGTAGATCAGGGCATCGATGCGATGCGCATCGTATTCCTCGCCGCCGGAACGCAGCAGGTCGAACAATTGCGCGTGCGAGACCGGATAGTTGGGGCTTTGCAGCAACGCCGCCAGGGCCGTGCTTTCCTTGTCGGTGAATTGCAGTGCCACCGAGCCATTGCTGGAGAGGCGTCCCGAGCGGCGGTTGAAGGCCCATTTCTCCGACTGCGGCGAGCTCTGGTGCGGCGCGGTCTTCATGCGGCGTGCCAGGGCCGTCAGCGTGGCCGAGACTTCTTCCAGCTTGACCGGCTTGACCAGCTTGACCAGGTAATAATCGGCCCCGTCGCTCATGCAGCGCACCCGTTCCTCGCTACGGGTAGCAGCGGTCAGGATGATGATGCCCATGGACGGGAAATTCTGCCGCAACGATGCCAGTTCGGGCAGCAGGCTGCCGTCTGGCAAGCCGATGTCGGATAACAGGATGTCGGGCTGACGACTCTTGAGGATGTCCCTGGCCTGGCCCAGTGCCGAGCAGACCGAGATCTCGTAACCCAATTCCCCCACATGTGCGCTCAACGTGTTACGCCAGTCGAGATCGCTTTCTACGATAAGTACTTTCATCACTCTTGTGTTCCGGACGAAACCTGTTTTTATGACTGCCGGAGCATCCCCGCTCCCCCTCCGGAACCTGCCCCCGGAGCCAGCTGCAGGCGTGGAAATGCTTTCCATAATCACAACGTTATACAGAAAATATCTGCGGATAAAATCATAAAAACTCGCAGATGCCTTACACCTGAAAACTCCACTGGGCCTGGCTTTGCGCGTGTTGGCGCAAGAGGCCGGTGACCGTCCCGAGCAGGTGGTCGACCGAACAGGGTTTGAGCAGGAAAGCGGCGATCGTGGGAATGCGCGCACTGGCCGCCGGCAGGTGGGCGCTGATCAGCACCACCGGAATCGGGGAAAAACGTTCATGCGACTTGATGTAGCGCGCCAGCTCCATGCCATCCATGCGCGGCATGCGCAGGTCGGTCAGCACCAGGCTGGGGGCCTGCTCCTGCATCTGCGCGATGGCATCCACGCCATCGGCCGCCGCCACCACCTGCAGTCCGCCCTGCTGCAAGATGCCGCACAGCATCTCGCGCGACTCGGGATGATCTTCCACGACCATCACGGTCGGTGCCTTGCTGATAGTTGCCACCACGTCTCCCTCCTGCCTTCTGTCCCGCACCAGATGTCACGGTGACTTGTTGTGACTGATGGTGATGGTTGGCGACAAAACGCGATATCAGGAAATTCCTGAAACTTGGACAACATTGCGCAAACGCAAGGCACAAGCGGGGTACGCACGCACGGATGTGCACCTGGACAAAAGCGAAGGGAAGCAAGACGCAAGGCCGCGCCCGGCCAAGGCAGAGCTTGGCTGCAGGCGGACTCAGACGGGGGGGAAGGATCAGGGGCGTGCGGTCAGCAGGCGCTGGATTTCGGCCAGCATCTGCTCGAAGAAGACCGGCTTGCGCAGGAACAGGTTGTGACTGGATTGCGACAGATCGTGACGTTCCGGGGCACCGCTGCACAGGATGATGGGCAACGTGGCGCCCCCCGGCAACGCGCGCAGGGCCGCACACAGCTCCAGCCCGTTCATCACCGGCATCATGCAGTCCGAGATGACCAGGTCCGGCCAGGCCTGCTGCGCCTTGGTCAGCGCGTCGGCCCCGTGCACGGCGGTCACCACCCGATAGCCATGCAGCTCCAGCAGCATGGCATAGGTATCGGTGATATCGATCTCATCGTCGACGATCAGGAGCAGGGGCAGTGCCGCCTGCTGTGGGGGTGACGCTCCGGACATGGTCAACGTCCATCCGCAACCGGCGCGGCAAGTGGGGTCACCAGGCCATCGATCTCGATGCCGGCATCCGAAATGTTCATCAGGCGGCTGGCACCGTCGTAGCCGTTTTCGCGCAGTTTCATCACGGAAATCTGGCGGCGGTTGACACTGTCCTTCACCACGTATTCCAGCAGCATCATGTTTTCGTACAGCTGCGAGGAATTGGGGTCGACCTGGGGCTGCGATTCGCGGAAGTACGGCAGTTGCTCGGTGATGAAGGTGGTCACGCCGCGCGCGCGCAGTTCATTGGTCAGCGCCACCAGGAAGGGACGCATGCGCTGCTGCTGCACCACGATGCTGCGCAGGCCATCCACGCCATCGATCAACAGGCGCGTCACGCCACGGCGCGCGATGTTGTCCAGCATGCGCTTGGCGAGGTCGTCGCACAGCATTTCCAGCGGCAGCTGCCACATCACCTGCAGCGCGCCGCTTTCAATATGTTCATCAAGCTGCATGCCGGCCTTGCGGGCCTTGGCCAGCAGGCGTTCGGGGGATTCGTAGAAGCCCAGGATCAGGCATTGCTGGCCGTCCTTCAAGCCTTGTTCGATGAAGTGCAGCCCCATGAGCGTCTTGCCCACGCCGGGGCTGCCCAGCAGACAGGTCAGCGAACCGCTGACCACGCCGCCGCCGATGCACTTGTCCCAGGACGGGATACCGACGCTGACATAACGATCCGAGGTACCCGGCACCTTGCCGGCGCGGGTGGCGGTGGCTTCGAAGCGGGGGAAGATCTCGACCCCGCTCTGGTTGATCTCGAAGACGTGCTTGCCCAGCAGGTGATTGGCCCCGCGCAGCTTGAAGACCTTGATCTCGCGCTCCAGCTGCATGCCGGACTCGTGCTGGCTCAGTTCGATGACGCCATCGACCAGGGTGTTTTCGGACTCGGGCATGTTGCCTTCCACCGGCGAGAGCAGCAGGGTGGTGCAATTCATGGTGAACACCAGCGCATTCAGGGAATGCATGAATTCGGACAGATTCAGGTCCGACGGACCGGAATCCCGCACCGAGCGGAACCCGTCGATGATCAGCATGGCCGGGCGATGGCGATTCAGTTCGGCACTGATCAGGCGCAGCAGGCCGCGCAGGCCTTCGCTGGCCAGCGCACCGTAGCCGCTCAACATCTGCATCTGGTCGCCGACCAGGCTCTCATCGAAAAAGTCAAAATTGCTCACATGATTGAGCATCTTGGCGTGCGATTCGGCGATCAGCGTCAGCAGCATCACCTTGTTGCCGCTGCGTGCCTGCGCAAAACCAACCTGCGAGGCGAGCGTGGTCTTGCCACTCCCGGCCAGTCCCTGGATCAGATAGAGGCTGCCCGCCGGCAGGCCGCCGCCCAGGATTTCGTCAAAGCCGGCAATGCCCGTGCTGATCAACGAAATGCGGCTGGGCCGCAGCGTCGCAACGGCGGCAGGTAAGGGAGACTGCGGGAGATGGCTCATGTGGAGGAAGGCTCGGTGCTTATTATTGTGCAAAGATTTAATGAGTTTTTCGTCATTATACGATTGCCCACGGTATGACTAAGGTTGTCATACAGCGCAAAAGTTGCACCTTGGGGAGGTAAATACCTGCGCCGTGCGCAGGCGCGAGAGCAAGGCCGCAGGGGCCGAGAAGGGGGCGGGAGGTAGGGGGGCTGGCCGCAAACTCATCAGTACGCGTGGCCGGCCAGCCAGGCCCGGCCACGGACTGCGGGGAATCAGCGCAACTTGAAGACGCTGACCGTATTGGCCAGGCCGGCCGCCTGTTCCTGCATGGATTGCGCGGCGGCGGCGGCCTGCTCCACCAGGGCGGCATTCTGTTGGGTGACTTCGTCCATCTGCGACACGGCGCGGTTGATCTCGTCGATCCCCACGCTCTGTTCGGTACTGGCAGCCGAAATCTCGGAGACCACATCGGTCACGCGCTTGACGCTCTCCACCACTTCCGACATGGTCGACCCGGCCTGGCGCACCAGCGTGGTACCGGCCCCGACCTTGCTGACCGAATCGTCAATGAGCTGCTTGATCTCCTTGGCAGCGGAAGCGGAACGCTGGGCCAGCGAACGAACTTCGGAGGCCACCACCGCAAAACCGCGCCCCTGCTCGCCGGCACGGGCCGCTTCCACGGCGGCGTTCAGGGCCAGGATGTTGGTCTGGAAGGCAATGCCATCGATCACGCTGATGATTTCGACGATGCGGTTGGAGGCATCGTTGATGGCTTCCATGGTCTGCACCACCTCGCCCACCACGCCGCCGCCACGCGCGGCCACGCCCGAGGCGGCCATGGCCAGCTGGTTGGCCTGGCGGGCGTTGTCGGTATTCTGCTTGACGGTGGAGGTCAGTTCTTCGAGGGCCGAAGCGGTTTCTTCGAGGGCAGTGGCCTGCTGCTCGGTACGGCGCGACAGGTCCAGGTTGCCGGTGGCGATCTCGGTGGAGGCGGTGGCGATGCTGTCGGTGCCATTGCGCACCTGGCCCACCACCTGGCGCAAACCCTCGTTCATGGTCTGCAGGGCTTGCAGCAGCTGGCCGGTTTCATCCTTGCTGTGCACGCTGATCTCGGCCCCCAGGTCACCCCCGGCCACGCGGCGGGCGATGCCCACGGCATCCTGCAAGGGGGCGGCGATGATGCGCCCCATGGTGATCGCCAGGCCCATGCCGATGGCCAGGGCCGCGATCAGCAGTCCCAGCACGCCCACGCGCGACTGGCTGAAGGTGTCGTCGGCACCGGCGGTGGCGGCATCGCCGCCCTCCTGGTTGATCTTGATGAGCTTTTCCAAATCCCCCAGGATCTGCGGATAGAGCTTGTTGGAATAGCCGAGGAAGAGATCGCGCCCCTGCGCATTGTCCTTGGCCAGGAAGGCGGCCACGATCTTCTTGTGCTCGGCCAGGAATTCCGCAATCTGCGCCGCGACCTTGGGATAGATCTCGCGCTCCTGCGGGGTATCGAGGGTGGCGGCGTAATCCTTCATGGTCTTGTCCAGGCCGGTCAGGATGGCCTGGCTGCGCGAGATGAGGCCATTCATGGCCTCGACATCGCCGTCATAGATCGCCAGTTGCGATTCGGTGCCGCGCAGGCGCACGAAATACAGCTTGATGTCGCCCAGCTTCTTCTGTGCCGGCATCCAGTCGCGCGAGATTTCAGAGGACGCATTCTTGACCTTGGCCAGCTGGTTGATCGAGAAGATCCCCAGTACCGCCATCAACACCAGCACTGCCAGAAATGCCAGCTGCAGTTTCCTGGCAATCTTCAGATTCTTGAACCACCCCATCGTCACCGCCCCTGATCGTATTGAATGTCACGCCTGTCATCGTGGCCCGCTCTGCCGATCCTGCGCAGGGCTCGCCATTCCCCGCGAGGATTATCACGAAATCTCCCGCCATCCAATCGCCAAAAGAGAAGGCGTTTTACCCGGCAGATGCCTTGCTGCAACAGCGCCCTGCGCGCCAGGGCAAACCCTGTTAACATGCGCAGCGATCAAGCTGCAGTATCACGTCAGCAAACAGTCAGCGATCCGCAAGCAATACAGTCGCACCGATATCCCAATACAGCACCGATACAGCAGCGCAAACACCAGCAATACAGCCGACCGACAGCTTCACTTCCTCTCCACCACAATACGCATCGTCTTGGCCATCGAGGCCGCCGCCTTCGGGCCCTCCTCGCACCAGGCACATGCCAACGCCGCCAATGAACCGATTTCCCCGTCAAGTCACCATGTCCCGGCGCAGCCTGCTGCTGACCGGCGTGAGCCTGCTGGGCAGCTACGTCGCCTTGTCCAGCCTGCCCTCCTGGGCCGTCCCGCAGCCTGACAGCCCGCAACTGGCCCCCTTCATGCGCCTGTCCGCGCTGCTGGTCAATCACCGCCTCAATCCGGCGGTGGGCGCGCGCATGCTGGAAGTGGCCGCGCGCGAACACGCCGACCTCGACACCCTGATGCGCCAGTTGCTGGCCATCGCCGAACAGAAGCAGGCCCGCAAGGTGGAAGACTTCTTCGCCGATATCCCCGCCGGCCCGCAGCAGACGCTGGCCTACTGGATCATCTTCGCCTGGTATACCGGCTGCTCTTCGCCAAAGCGCAATGCCACGGTCTTCACCTATGAAGAAGCGCTGACCTACCAGACCACGCTGGACGTGGTCGCCATCCCCTCCTACGGCATCAGCGGTCCCAACCGCTGGCGTCAGGTCACGGTGCCGCTGGCCGACATGCCGCGCTTCTGATCCCTGCAACCTGTGGAAAATCAACGTATGAACAGCAACAACAAGGCCGAGGTGGTCATCGTCGGCACCGGCGTGGTGGGCGTGCTCATCGCCGAGCAACTGCTGGATGCCGGCATCCCCGTACTGATGCTGGAAGCCGGTCCGCGCGTGGCGCGCGCCGAAGTGGTGGAAAATTTCCGCAACCTGCCGCTGGCGCTCAAGGGCGATCCTTCCTCCTGCTATCCGCCGCGTCCGTGGGCACCGCATCCCATGCCCTCCAGCGAGAATCCGGACGATCATTACCTGGAGCTCTCCGGTCCCGACAAATACGCCCAGACCTTCATCCGCTATGCCGGCGGCTCCACTTGGCACTGGGCCGGCACCTGCTGGCGCCTGACGCCGGAAGACATGCAGCTGCACACGCTCTACGGCGTGGGCCGCGACTGGGCCTTCGGCTACGACGTGCTGGAACCGTATTACACCCGCGTCGAACACAAGCTGGGCATCTGCGGTCCGTCCGACCCGGCCCTGCAATGGCCGCCGCAGCGCTCGGCGCCCTACCCCATGCCGGCCCTGCCCTTCAGCCCGGGCGAGCAGCGCTTCACCGACGTGGTCCGGGAACTGGGTTACCACAACATCCCGACGGCCCAGGCGCGCAACAGCGGCATGCCCTACGATGAGCGCCCGGCCTGCTGCGCCAACAACAACTGCGTGCCGGTCTGTCCGGTCGGTGCCAAGTACGACGCCGCCACCGCACTGGCGCGCCTCGAATCCAAGGGCGCCACCATCCTCACCGATGCCGTGGTGTACCGGGTCGAGACCGATGACGCCAACCGCGTGAACGCAGTCAACTACTTCGATGCGAACAAGGTCAGCCATCGCGTCACCGGCAAGATCTTCGTGCTGGCCTGCAACGGCATCGAGACCCCCAAGCTGCTGCTGATGTCGGCCAACAGCCGCAACCCGCACGGACTGGCCAACAGCTCCGACCAGGTCGGCCGCAACATGATGGACCATCCGCAACTGACCATGACGCTCACGCTGTCCGAACCCTACTGGTCCGGTGTCGGACCGGTGGTCAACAGCGGCATCATGGAAACCTCGCAGGGCAGCTTCCGTTCGGAACATGCGGGGGCCTACTTCCGCTACAACAATTTCGCGCGCAATCGTTTCGTCACGTTCGCCGCCTTGAAGAAGGGACTGGTCGGCCAGGCGCTGGATGAGGAAATCCGCCGCATGACCGCCTGCACCGCCGACGTCGTGCTGGCGCATGAA
>NZ_DBIC01000165.1:0-20775 GCF_002296545.1 Herbaspirillum sp. UBA812
CCTGCTGCAGGCCGGCCAGTTCAGGGCGCTCTTGCGTGGACGTGATGCGGCGGCTGGCGACGATCACCGTGGCCCCGGCGTCCAATGCGGCGCGGGCAATCCCCAGGCCGATGCCGGTCTTGCCGCCGACGATGACGACGGTCTTGCCGCTGAGGGAGAGTGAACCAGCCAAGGAGGGAGTGGAGAGAGTCATGGTGTATCCGATCGATTCAAGAGTGAAAGAAAACTGATGGAGCAGGCCGGCAAGCGAAGAGCGCTTCGGCCAGCGGTGAACCGATGGTAATTGCGGCCGGATTTGTTGATAATCCCTGTGAATTTGATTGATGTTATTCTGTTTTGGAATAAATCCGGCCTCATGGCCTGCCTCTTTCAGCGAATACCCATGGACAGATTCCAGGAAATGACGGCCTTCGTCGCCGTGGTCGAGACCGGTGGATTTTCTGCCGCGGCGCGTCGGCTCGGCGAATCGCAGTCCAGCGTGAGCAAGGCCGTCAATGCCCTTGAACAGCGTCTGGGCGTGGCCCTGCTCCATCGCAGCACGCGCAGCGTGACGCTGACCGAACACGGCCGCACCTACTACGCGCGCACCGTGCCGCTGCTGGAGGAGATGGCGCAGACCGATGCCGAGCTCTCCAGCAGCACGCTGGACATCGCCGGCCCGGTCCGGCTGGCCACGTCCGCCACCTTCGGCCGCCTGCACGTGCTGCCGCTGGTCCCGGTGCTGCTGGCGCGCTATCCGGGGATAAGGCTCGATCTGCAGTTCTCCGATGGCGTGCGCGATCTGCTGGCCGATGGCGTCGACCTGGCCATCCGCGTCAGTCCGGTGCTGCATCCGGATGCCGTGGTCAAGCGCGTGGCCAGCACGCCGCTGGTGTGCGTGGGAGCGCGCAGTTATTTCAGGCGGCATGGGCTGCCGCGCACGCCGCAGGAGCTGGCGCGCCATAACTGCCTGATCTACAACGACATGCACGAATGGCCTTTCAGCGGACCGCACGGGCGCTTCAACGTGCCGGTGCAGGGCAACCTGTCCGCCAACACGGTCGAGGCCATCCTGGCGGCGGTGCGTGCGGGCGTGGGACTGGGGCTGTTCAACCGGGCCTCGCTGGTCGGCGAGATGCGCCATCCGGACATCGCCACCGTCCTCGATGCCTATCTGAAGGAAACCCGCGACATCAGCCTGGTCTGGCCGCGCCGCCGTTTCCTCCCGCAACGGGTGCGGGTGGTGACCGACTTTTTTGCCAAGGAGCTGGCAGCCAGGATCTGAGCGGCGGAGCGGGCGGAGGGGCTGCCCTAAGCTTCATGTTCGGCCCAATGAATATGTTGCTTCTGGCAGGAAGCGATATACTGTGCATCCATACAGTTCATTTCCTGCCTGCTTTTCGCCGCAATGCCCGCCGTCCCCGATCACCGTTTCTACTACCTGAGCAATTTCCAGCAGGCGCTGGATTGGCTGGGGCAGCGGTATGCCGACCTGCTGCAGGACGAGGAGCGCGATTTCCTGCTGCGTTTCCCGGCCTTGCCGCTGGCTGCGCGGGCGCTGTTCGTGCGCATGATGATGCGCAAGGGCGAGCACTTCCGCGCCAGCCGTCTGGCTTATCCGGAGATCGGCTGTCCGCTGCAGGCGTCCCGCGATCTGCCGCCCGAATGGGTGGAGCCGGATGCGCCGCTGTCGCTGGCCCAGGTCTTCGCGCTGGCGACCAAGCCGGAGCTGCTGCGCTGGTTCGGCGTGCGCGGTGGACTCAGGACGGCGCGCAAGGACAGCTTGCTGGCGGCGCTGGAAAGCGATCCGCAACATGCTGCGCCGCGTTGCCTGTCGCAATGGATCGCGCCGGGGCAGGGCGGGGAAGCGGTCCTGCGCATGCGGGTTGGCGGCCTGTGTGAACGTTTGCGTTTGATGTTCTTCGGCAACCTGCGCCAGGACTGGAGCGAATTCGTGCTGGCCGATCTGGGTACGCTGCGCTATGAACAGATCGCCCTTTCTGCCGAGGCGCGCGGTTTTCGCAGCCGCACCGACATTGATCTTTACCTGCAACTGCAGGCCTGCAAGCAGCGCTTCGAGGCCGGTGACAAGGTCGCTGCGGTGCTCGACGCGCTACCCGCGGAGCGCTTCGACAATCCCTGGCTGGAGAGCCGCCGTGAACGCCTGCTGTTCCAGCTCGGCCAGCATTGCGAGAAGGCCGGCGACTGGCCACAGGCACAGCAGATCTACGCCGCCTGCCGTTATCCCGGCGCACGGGCGCGCGCCATCCGCGTGCTGGAAAAACTGGGCCGCTTCGGTCCCGCCCAGGCCCTGCTGACGATCGCCCGGCAATCGCCCGAGAGCGAGGCGGAACGCCAGCAACTGCTGCGCATCGCGCCGCGCCTGGCGCGCCAGCTGGGTTTGCCGCCGGCGCTGCGGCCGCGACCCGCCGTGGTCGATCAGATCGAGCTCGTGTTGCCGGCCGAGGGCGGCCGCGTCGAGCGGGCGGTGCAGTTGCATTTGCAGCGGGCTGATGCGCCGGTGTTCTATGTCGAAAACGCGCTGGCCAATGCCCTGTTCGGCTTGCTGTGCTGGGAAGCGCTGTTCGCGCCCATTCCCGGCGCCTTCTTCCATCCCTTCCAGCGCGAGCCGGCCGATCTGTTGAGCGCCGATTTCGCGGCGCGTCGGCGCGATGTGCTGGCGCGCTGCTTGCGCCGCTTCGATGACGGCAGCTACCGTGCGCATCTCCTTGCCATCCATGAGAGCAAGCACGGCCTGCAATCGCCGTTCGTCGCCTGGGGCTGGGTCACGCGCGAGCTGATGGTGATGGCGCTGGACTGTATCCCCGCTGCACATCTGAAGCTGTGGTGCCTGCGCATCCTTGACGACATCCGCGAGAACCGCAACGGCTTCCCCGACCTGATCCAGTTCTGGCCGCAGCAAGGGCGCTATCGCATGATCGAAGTCAAAGGTCCGGGCGACCGCCTGCAGGACAACCAGCGCCGCTGGCTGGACTACTGCGCGCAACACGCCATGCCGGTGGCAGTGTGCTACCTGCAATGGGAACAGGCGGCAGCATGAACGAGGCTCTCCCGGCCGGCGCTGCGCAAGAGCAGTCCGCACCGCGCTACACCGTCTCGGTTCGTGCACTGTGCGAATTCACCGCCAAGCAGGGCGATCTCGATCTGCGCTTCACGCCCACACCCACCGCCCAGGAAGGCATCGCCGGTCACGCCATCGTGGCGCAGCGGCGCGGGGAAGGCTACCTGAGCGAAGTGACGCTCTCGACCGATCATGGCGCGCTGCATGTGCGCGGACGCGCCGATGGCTATGACCCCGCGCGCCAGCTGCTGGAAGAAGTGAAGACTTATCGCGGCCAGCTCTCCAGCCTGCCCGACAATCATCGCCACCTGCACTGGGCGCAACTGCGGGTCTACGGCCACCTGATGTGCGAGCGGGAAGGGCTGGCGCGCATCCATCTGGCGCTGGTGTATTTCGACATCGGCAGCCAGCAGGAAACGGTACTGGAAGAAGCCCGCAGCCGCGAGGAACTGGCCACGCTCTTTGCGGCGCAATGCGAGCGTTTCATGTGCTGGGCCGAACAGGAGCTGGCGCACCGCGCGGCGCGTGATACGGCCTTGCAGACGCTGCGCTTTCCGCACGGCGATTTCCGTCCCGGTCAGCGGCAACTGGCAGAGGCGGTATTTCGCGCGCAGACGGGCCGGCGCAGCCTGCTGGCGCAGGCACCGACCGGCATCGGCAAGACGCTGGGCACCTTGTTCCCGGCGCTCAAGGCGGCCCCGGCGCAGCGGCTGGACAAGATCCTCTTCCTCGCGGCCAAGACCCCCGGCCGGCAACTGGCGCTGGATGCCGCCGCCACTTTGAAGGATCTCGGCAAACTGCCGCTGCGCGTGCTGGAACTGTGCGCACGCGACAAGGCCTGCGAATATCCGGACCGGCTGTGCCGGGGCGATTCCTGTCCGCTGGCGCAGGGCTTCTACGACCGCCTGCCTGCCGCCCGCGCGGCCTGCCTCTCGCAGCCGCTGCTGGATCGTGAGCATCTGCGCAGCGTGGCCCTGCAGCATCAGGTCTGTCCCTACTACCTGGGCAGCGAGATGACGCGCTGGAGCGATGTCATCGTCGGCGATTACAACTACTGGTTCGATGGCGGTGCCATGCTCAACGGCATGGCGCAGGCGCATGACTGGCGCGTGAGCGTGCTGGCCGACGAGGCCCACAACCTGGTCTCGCGGGCGCGCAGCATGTACAGCGCGCAACTGAGCCGGGCAGCGCTGCGGGCCGCGCGCGCCGTGGCGCCGCCGGCCGTGGCCAAGCCGCTGGAACGGCTGGGCCGCGCCTGGACCGCCGCCGGCAAGAAGGCCGACTTGCCCTATCAGGTGCTGGAAGCGCCGCCGGCCAAGTTCGTCGAGGCACTCAGCAGCAGCGTGGGCGCCATCAGCGATTTCCTGGCGCAGGTGGCGGTGCCGCTGGATCCGCCGCTGCGCGATTTCTACTTCGATGCCATGGCCTTCGTGCGGCTGGCCGAATCCTTCGGCCCGCACTCGCTGTTCGATCTCACCCGGGAAGATGAACGCAATACCGTGCTGTGCATCCGCAACGTGGTGCCTGCGCCTTTCCTGGGGCCGCGCTTCGCCTTTGCGCATGCGACCACGCTGTTCTCGGCCACGCTGGCCCCGTGGAATTATTTTGCCGACCTGCTGGGCATGCCGGCCAATACCGCCTGGATCGATGTCGAGTCTCCCTTCCAGGCCAGCCAGTTGCAGGTGAAGGTGGCGCATCAGATCTCCACCACCTGGCAGCGCCGCGCAGCCTCCATCGCACCGATCTGCGAACTGATGGCGCGCCAGTATGAAGAGCGGCCGGGCAACTACCTGGCGTTCTTCTCCAGCTTCGACTACCTGCAGCAGGCGCGCGATGCCTTCGCACGGGCGCATCCGCATATCGCCACCTGGCAGCAGTCGCGCCGCATGTCCGAGACCGACCGCGATGCCTTCCTCGCACGTTTCGAAAGCGCCGGACAGGGCATCGGCTTTGCCGTATTGGGCGGCTCCTTCGGGGAAGGCGTGGATCTGCCCGGCGATCGACTCATCGGGGCTTTCGTCGCCACGCTGGGGTTGCCGCAATTCAACCCGGTCAACGAGCAGTTGCGTGAACGCATGGAGCAACTGTTCGGTTGCGGTTACGACTACACCTACCTCTATCCCGGCATGCAGAAAGTGGTGCAGGCGGCCGGCCGCGTCATCCGCACCGAAACCGACCAGGGCACGGTCTGGCTGATCGACCAGCGCTTCGGCCGGCCCGAGGTGCAGGCACTGCTGCCGGCATGGTGGCAGATCGCCGATTCCCGCGCGCTGCCAGCGTGAAGGCCGTGGCTTCTCAGGTTTTTCCCTAGTGACATCTTTTTGCGAACCCCTAGCATAGGCGTGTGCGTGGACATGCCGGATCCGGCTTGCCCGATCTCCCACGGGATGAGAGTCGAAAAGCCTCGCCAGCCATGGCTCGCGAGTGTCCTGGTGGGATCTTCCGTGAACTGTGTCAATTCCGCGTCGAAGGAAGAACAAATTGTCGCTATTGAGCGACAAAGCGTTCGTCTCACATGTAAGATTCTGCCTCTTTGTTCATATGTTCCTGGCAAGAAATGAGTGTTGTGTCTTGTCGGCTTTTTACATTTTTGACAACGAAGAAGGTTGCGGTATCAGGATTTGTTTGTTTTAATGACAACGTGGAATGTGGTCGAAAAAACAACATTCCTGCGCCTGGTCCGCGCGGAGCATGACTCCGCATCCAGAGGGGAAAAGTCCCGCCGTCAGAGCGGATGAATAAATATAGCCGGGGGATGGCAGCATATGGGAACACTTACCGCTTTTTAACAAGGTTGCAGGCAGGTCTTGCGCGCCCGGTCAAAAGCCGCCGCCGTCAGGACAGGGCAGGGAGTCAAGCATGGGAAACGATATCTCCAACTTGCTGAGCAAGTTCGGGGCGACGGTGGATGGGTATCTCGAAATCGAGGCCGCCATCAACTACAAGGAGCCGGTCCGCAAGCCCAAGGCGCCGCTGGTGGTTGCGCAGCCGGCCGCGGCGGACGTGAAGGCCGAACCGGCACCGGTCGTGGCGGCCAGCGCGGTGGTGCCGCTGCTGGACCCGCTTTCGCTTTCCTCCTCCCAGCGCATTGAGCCTGTGATCGAGCCGCTGACCGAGCCGGCCAGCGAGCCGGTCGTCGAAGCACCTGTCGTTGCTGCGCCTGCCGCCGTCCCGGTCGCCCCTGCCGCTCCTGTCGCTCCTGTCGCCAGACTGGCACCGTCCCTGTCCGTGCAGGCGCCTGTTTCCTCCCCGAACCCGGCGCCGGTCAGCCAGATCAGCCCGTCGGCGCCCCATGGCCCTGGGGTACCCACCCTGTTGCGTTCGATGCTGGGCGAGGCCGCGCGTCAGCGCGAAGCCCTGCAACGCGCCAACCATGACGACGCCGGCCAGTCCGGCGTGGCCCTGCCCCCCACGACGCCCGCACAGGTGATTGCCGTAGTCTCGCCCAAGGGCGGGGTCGGAAAGACCACCCTGTGCTCGGCCCTGGCCTGCAGCCTGGCGCGCCATGGCCGCGTGATCGCCATCGACCTGGATCCGCAGAATGCCTTGCAATACCACCTGGGCGTGAGTGCCGACGCCGTTGCTACAGCGGCCGCTGCCGCAGATTGGCGCAGTGGCCTGGCTGCCGGCATGGCTGGCACGCAGGTGGTCAGCCACACCCTGGTGGCCGCCGCTGGCGAAGCTGCGCTGGCCCAGCAGATGGCCGAGGATGGCCAATGGCTGCTGCGCCAGTTGCACGCCCTGCAGCTGCAGGCGGACGACGTGGTGCTGCTGGACCTGCCGGCCGGGCAGACCGCCTATCTCGACCAGGCCCTGCAAGCCGCCGACCAGGTGCTGGCGGTGGTGACGCCCGACGCCGGTTCTTTCCTGGCGCTGGAACATATGCGCCAGGTCCTGCATGGCCGCAACAACTGCCGCTATGTGGTCAACAAATACGATGCCAGCCGCAGTTTCAGCCAGGACATGCTGGAAGTGCTCAAGCGCTGGATGGGTCCGCGCCTGGCTGGCGTGATCGCGCTCGATCACGCCATCAGCGAAGGCCTGGCCTATGGCTTCAATCCGCTGGTCAAGGACGGCCACTCGCCGGCCTATGAGCAATTGCAGGGCGTGAGCGAGGTGCTGCGCGCCGCTGTCGCCAAAGCCGTCGCTACGGGTGTACGCGCATGACGACCGGATCCCAGGCCCCCTCGCCATTGCATTCGCCAGCCCCGTCCGACCTGCCTGCCGCCGCCACGCTGTCACCGCATCCGCCAGGACAGGAGCCCTCGGCACGGCCATCGGCCAACCGCCTGCAGCAATGGATGCAGACCGTCGGCGCGCGCCTCGAAGGCTTGCCGCGCGGGCCACGCCGTCTGGTGCAATGGGCCGTGCTGCTGTTTGCCACGATGCTGGCGTTGCTGATCATTTCGGTACCGCTGGACTTCGCCGCCCAATGCGTCTTCGCCATCGGCTGCTTCGTCGCCGCGCTGGTGCTGCGCAAGCAGTCGGGACGGTTCCCGGTGCTGGTGCTGATCACGCTCTCGTTGACGGTGTCGATGCGCTACATGTACTGGCGCATCAGTTCCACGCTGGCCTTTGAAAGCTGGCTGGACATCTGCTTCGGCTACGGACTGCTGGCGGCCGAACTGTATTCGCTGCTGGTGCTGACGCTGGGCTACCTGCAGACCGCCTGGCCGCTGCGCCGCAAGCCGCAGATGCTGACCATGCCGCCTGCGGAGTGGCCGACGGTGGATGTCTTCATTCCTTCGTACAACGAATCGCTGGACATCGTCTCGCTCACCATCTTCGCCGCGCAGGCCATCGACTGGCCGCAGGACAAGCTGCGCGTGCACGTGCTCGATGATGGCCGCCGCGAAGAATTCCGCGAGTTCTGCGACAACATCGGCGTGAACTACCTGGTGCGCTCCGACAACAAGCACGCCAAGGCCGGCAACCTCAACGAGGCGCTCAAGGTCACCGACGGCGAATTCGTGGCCATCTTCGATGCCGACCACGTGCCGACCCGTTCCTTCCTGCAGATCTGCATGGGCTGGTTCTACAAGGACCCCAAGCTGGCCATGCTGCAGACCCCGCACTTCTTCTTCTCGCCCGATCCCTTCGAGAAGAACCTCAATACCTTCCGCTCGGTGCCCAACGAGGGCGAGCTGTTCTATGGCCTGGTGCAGGATGGCAATGACCTGTGGAATGCCGCCTTCTTCTGCGGCTCCTGCGCCGTCATGCGCCGTACCGCGTTGATGGAAATCGGCGGCATCGCCACCGAGACCCTGACCGAAGATGCGCACACCGCGCTGAAGATGAACCGTGCCGGCTACAACACCGCCTATCTCGCCATCCCCCAGGCCGCCGGCCTGGCCACCGAGAACCTGGCGCGCCACATCCGCCAGCGCGTGCGCTGGGCGCGTGGCATGGCGCAGATCTTCCGCGTCGACAATCCGCTCAAGGGCAGGGGGCTGCGTCTGGGCCAGCGGCTGTGCTACCTCAACGCCATGCTGCACTTCTTCTATGGCCTGCCGCGCCTGATCTTCCTGACTGCGCCATTGACGTACCTGTTCTTCGGTGCCCACATCTTCCAGGCCTCGGCGCTCATGATCACGGCCTACGTGCTGCCCCACGTGCTGCACGCCAGCCTGACCAACTCGCGCATCCAGGGACGCTTCCGCCATTCCTTCTGGAACGAGGTCTACGAGACCGTGCTGGCCTGGTACATCCTGGGACCGGTGCTGCTGGCGCTGGTGAACCCCAAGCTGGGTGGCTTCAACGTCACCGACAAGGGCGGCATCATCACCGATGACCACTTCGACTGGAAGCTGGCGCGGCCCTACATGGTGCTGCTGGGGCTGAACGTGGCCGGCTTGGGCTTCGGCATCTGGCAACTGATCCATGGCGATCCGAATGCGGTCACCACCATCCTCATCAACATGGCCTGGACGCTCTACAACGTCATCATCAGCAGCGCCGCCATGGCGGTCGCTTCCGAAACCCGCCAGGTGCGCAGCGAGCCGCGCGTGACCGCCGAACTGCCGGTACGCATCAAGCTCGACGACGGCAGCATCATCGACGGCAAGACCCTCGACTTCTCGCAGAAGGGCATTGGCCTGCGCCTGCCGGCCGGCGTCAGCATCGCACGCAATGCACGCATCGAAGTCTCGATGATCCGCAATGCGCAGGAGAAGGTGTTCCCGGCGATGGTGGTGTTCAGCCGCAACGACATGGTCGGTGCGCAGTTCCACGAACTGTCGCTGCGCCAGCAAAGCGAACTGGTGCGCCTGACCTTCTCGCGCGCCGACATCTGGGACAACAACTGGGGCAAGAGCCGTCCCGATACACCGCTCAAAGCCTTGCGTGAAGTCGCCGGCATCGGCATGAATGGCGTACGGCAATTGTTCAAGGCGACCCTGATCCTGATGCGCAGCCGGCGTGCGCAACGCCGCGCGCCGGCACCCGCTGCAGCCCCCTCGGCAGTGGCGGCAGCCACTGTGCCCGTTACCGATAACACTCTGGAAAAACAATAATGAAAACGAAGCAGTCTCAAGCGCAACGGATGCCCTTGCGCCAGCGCTCCCTGTGCCTGATGCTGGCGGCCGTGATGACGGCAGGCAGCCTGCCGCTGCCGGCATTGGCGGCCACTCCCGCGACCCCCTCGGCCGCGACCACGCCCGGTCTGCCGGCACCGATCCCGATGGCCGGCGATCCTTACGTGTTCACCTTCAAGCAGCTGGGCCGCAACGGTTCGATGAACCTGCATGGCGTGGATGCCACCGACAGTCTCAACTTCGACGTGCCGGTCTCGCTGGTGGCCACCGGTGCGCACGTGACCCTGTATTACACGTATTCGCCCGCGCTGCTGCCGGACCTGTCGCAGATCAATGTGATGGTCAACGACGTGGTGGCCGGCAGCATCCCGCTGCCCAAGGAAAACTCCGGCAGCATGCAGACCGCCAAGGTCGACATCCCGGCCAAGCTGATTACCGAATTCAACCGCCTGAGCCTGCAGTTCATCGGCCACTACACGATGGGTTGCGAGGATCCCTTGCATTCCAGCCTGTGGACGCGCGTGGCCAACGGCTCCACGCTGGACCTGCAGACCACGGCGCTGCCGCAGAAGGATGACCTGGCGCTGATGCCCGTACCCTTCTTCGACCGGCGCGACATCCGCATGCTGAACCTGCCCTTCATCTTTGCCGGCACGCCCGACAACGGCACGCTGGAAGCGGCAGGGTCGCTGTCGTCCTGGTTCGGCGCGCTGGCCGCCTATCGCGGTGCGCGCTTCCCGGTACAGATCAACACCTTGCCCCAGCGCGGCAATGCCGTGCTGATGGTGGCCGGCGAGGCCGCCACCACCGTGGCCGGTGTGGCCGTGGCCGCGCCCAAGGGGCCGACCCTGACCGTGCAGGCCAATCCGAATGATGCCAATGGCAAATTGCTGATCGTCTCCGGCCGCAACATCGCCGAACTCAAGCAGGCCGCCGCTGCCCTGACGCTGGGCGGCAAGGGCCTGGCGGGCAGCTCGGTGGTGGTCGACAAGCTGCAGCCACTGACTCCGCGCCAGCCGTATGATGCGCCCAACTGGCTGCCTACCGATCGTCCGGTGAAACTCTCCGAGCTGATCGATCCCAAGCGCCTCAATGTCTCCGGCTACAACCCGGGCGAGATCACCATTCCGCTCAACTTCCCGCCCGCGCTCTCCAGCTGGCGACAGGATGGCGCAAAGCTGAAACTGGTGTATCGCTATACGCCGCAGCCCAAGTCGTCCAATTCGTCCTTCATGGTCAGCTTGAATGATGGCCTGATCAAGGCCGACGTCCTGCTGCCGCATGACCAGCTGGACAAGAGCCTGCTGGCCGCCATCAAGGATGACGCGCTCACCCGCGAGATGAACGTGCGCCTGCCGCTGAACCTGGCCGGTCCGCAATCGCGTCTGCAGCTGCGCTACATGTACGACTTCGTCAAGCAGGGCGAATGCCAGGACGTCATCATCGACAACGTGCGCGGCAGCATCGATCCCGAATCCACCATCGACCTGCGCGGCTACGATCACTTCATGGCCATGCCCAATCTGGGCGTGTTCAAGGATGCCGGTTTCCCCTTCACGCGCATGGCCGATCTGTCGGAGTCGGCGGTGGTATTGCCCGACAATGCCACGCCCGATGATCTCTCGGCCTACCTGACGCTGCTGGGCCGCTTCGGCAGCGCCACCGGCTATCCGGCGACCGGCGTGGCCGTGACCCAGGCTGCGCAGATCGACAAGGTGGCCTCGCGCGACCTGCTGGTGCTGGCCTCGGGCCAGAATCAGCCGCTGCTCAAGCAATGGGCCGATCGCCTGCCGGCGGTGGTGACGGGAGACAAGCAGCGCTTCCAGGTTGCCGACCTGGCCCTGCGCGTGCGCAGCTGGCTGCAGCTCGATGATGAGGACCAGGCCAAGCGCCGTGCGCGCCTGTCGCTGGCCTTCTCCGGGGGCGAGCCGACCTCTTACCTGACCGGTTTCGAGTCGCCCCTCGACAGTGGCCGCAGCGTGGTGGTGCTGGCCGGTGGCGATGCATCCGGCCTGCAACAGATCCTCGATGCGATGGCCAGCAAGGACCCGGAAGCCGAGACCATCCAGGGCAGCCTGGTAGCGGTGCGCGGCACCACCATCGATCCGCTGCTGGCCGAAGAAAATTATTTCGTCGGCAGCATGTCGCCGCTGCGCATGCTGCGCTGGTGGCTGTCGCGCCACGTGCTGGCCATGTTCGTGCTGATTGCCGGCGGCATCCTGATGCTCGGCGGCCTGGCTTACCTGACCCTGCGCGCCAAGGCGAGAAAGCGTCTCAATGCCTGACCTGCCGTTCCAGCCTCTGCGACGCAGCCTGTTGAAGGTGATGGCCGCACTCGCGCTCAGTGCTGCCGGTGCGGCCGCCAACGCCGCGCCGGCCGCCTGCGCGGCGGTTGACTGGCCGGCCTGGCAATCCTGGGCTGGCAGTCACGTGCAACCCGATGGCCGGGTCCTGCACTCCAGCCTGCTGCCCAATCACACCACGTCCGAAGGCCAGTCCTACAACCTGCTGCTGTCGCTGATCGCCAACGATCCGCAACGCTTTGACCAGATCTGGAGCTGGACGCGCGACAACATGATGGCGCCCGATGCCGCCAACCGCTTGCCGGGCTGGCTGTGGGGGCAGGGTGCCGATGGCAAGTGGCAATTGCAGGACGCCAATTCCGCATCGGATGCCGATCTGTGGATTGCCTACGCGCTGCTGGAAGCGGCGCGCCTGTGGCAGCGCCCGACCTATCGCAGCGATGCAGTGCGGCTGCTCGACGCCATCGAAGCGCGCCTCGTGGTGGACCTGCCTGGCCTGGGCAAGATGGTCTTGCCGGGACCGCAGGGCTTCAGCCAGGGCAACCAGGCCTGGACGCTCAATCCGAGTTACCTGCCGTTGCCGCTGCTGCGCCGTTTGCACAAGGAGCGCCCCAAGGGCCCCTGGCAGCAGATCGCCACCAACACCGTGCGCATGATCCAGGCCACCAGCCCCAAGGGGTTCGTGGCGGATTGGGTCGGCTACAAGATGACGGCGGCGCAGGCCGGCCAGTTCATGGTCGATCCGGCCAAGGGCGAGCTGGGCAGCTATGACGCCATCCGCGTCTACCTGTGGGCCGGCATGACCTCGCCGCGTGACCCGCAGGCCGCACCGCTGCTGGCCGCCCTGGATGGCATGCGCCAGCGCATCGTCGCCACCGGCATCGCGCCGGAGAAGGTGGCCGTGACCAGCGGTGCCATCGAAGGGCAGGGACCGTTCGGGTTTGGCGCGGCGTTGGTGCCGTATCTGCAGGCCAAGGGCGAAAACACCCTGGCCGCGCAATGGCAGGCGCGCGCCGCACAACAGCTGGAGAGCGGACTGGCCCAGCCCAGTGCGCAACCGGAAATTCTGTATTACAACGTCATGCTCGGCCTGTTCGGCCTCGGATGGGCCGAGCAGCGATATCAGTTCCGCGACGACGGAACGCTCAATTTGTCTTGGGAGAAGTCATGCGCACGCGCCGTACCACGCTAGCCATCGGAGTGCTGGCCGCGCTCCTGGGCGCACCCCTGGCCCCGGCCCTGGCTGCGCCGACGGACCTGCAGGCCCAGCTGGTGGAGCAGGGCCAGTACTGGCAGGCGCGCAACAACAACCAGCGCGCTGCCGAGGTCTGGCAGAAGGTGCTGCAGCTGGACAAATCGCAGGTCAACGCGCTGTACGGCATGGGCCTGATCGGCGTGAAGCAGAACCGGGTGCAGCAGGCCAATGCGTATCTGGAACGGCTGCAGGCGCTCTCGCCGCAACCCTGGCAAGCCGCCCAGCTGATGCAGGACATCGCCCTGGCCCGCCCTGAAAACCAGGCCTTGCTGGCCGAAGCCCGCCGCCTGGTGGATGCCGGCGAGCGTGACCGCGCCACCGACACCTTCCGCAAGATGTTCAATGGCCTGACGCCCTCGGGCACGGTCGGCCGCGAGTACTACAACAACCTGGCCTTCAACGATGCCAGCTGGCCGGAAGCGCGCAAGGGGATGGAACGCCTGCTGCGCGAAACTCCCGAGGACAGCATCCTGGCGCTGTTCTACGGCAAGCAGCTGGCGCGCCATGAAGACAGCCGGGTGGAAGGCATCCGCGTGCTATCGCGCCTGAGCAAGCAGACCGACATCGGTGGCGACGCCGATGAAAGCTGGCGGCTGGCGCTGACCTGGCTGGGCCCGCCGAGTCCGGCGCAGACCCCGCTGTTTGAAGAATTCCTCAAGGTCCATCCGGACGACAAGGACATCCGCGACCTGCTGGCCAAGGGCCGCTCGCAGGTCACCGCCACGCAGACGCCGACGGTGCTCTCGCGCGGCCTGCAGGCCTTGGAGAAGGGCGATCTGCAGGAAGCCGAAAAGGCTTTCCAGGAACGCCTCGCCACTCATCCCGATGAAACCGATGCACTCGGTGGCCTGGGTGTGGTGCGCCAGCAGCAGAACCGTCTGGCCGATGCCGAACCGCTGCTGGCGCGCGCCGTAGCGAAGGGCGGCAGCGGCTGGAAGAAGGCGCTCGACACCGTGCGCTACTGGCTGCTGATCCAGCGCGGCCGCGAACTGCAGGCACGCGGCCAGACCCGCCAGGCGCAGGATGCGCTGACCCAGGCGCTGCGCCTGGATCCCAAGAACACCGATGGCCTGGTCGCCATCGCCGATATCGAAGCCACGGCCGGCCAGTTCGAGGCCGCCACGGCGCACTATCGCCAGGTACTGGCGGTGCAGCCGGCACAGGTCGGTGCGATTCGCGGTCTGGTGAATGTGCTCTCGCAGACCGGGCAAGCCGATGAAGCGCTGCGCCTGCTCGACAAGCTCACCCCGCAACAACAGGCCGAGTTCGGCGACCAGGGCCGCCTGCGCGCCCTGCGTGCGACCCAGCAAGCCAACCTGGCCGAACAGCGTGGCGATCTCAATGCCGCACTGGACGCCCGGCGCGAAGCGGTGCGCAACGATCCCGACAACGTCTGGACCACCTTCGATCTTGCCCGCCTCTACATCAAGGCCGGCCAGTCGCGCCAGGCGCGCGTGACCATCGATGACTTCACCCGCGAGCATCGCGACAACGTCGATGCGCTCTACGCCAGCGCCTTGCTGTCGGCGGAGATGGAGCAATGGCAGGATGCGCTCGACACCCTGCGCCGCATCCCCGAGGCCCGTCGTACCGCACCGATGACCGATCTGTATCGCCAGGTCACGCTGACCATCCAGGTCGGCCATGCGAGCGAGCTGGTCAAGACCGGCCAGCGCCAGGAAGCCCTGGCGCTGCTGGATCGCGTGCAGCCCGAAGCGGCGGGCAATGCCGAGCGCACCGGCACGCTGGCCTCGGCCTATGTCGATGCGGGCGATACGCCGCGTGCGCTGGCGCTGATGCAGCCGCTGATTGCGCCGCCGGCCACGCCGAGCGTCGCTACGCGCCTGCAATACGCGTCGGTGCTGCTCAGGGCCGGTGAGGATGCGCAGGTCTACAGCGTACTCACGGCCTTGCAGAACCAGAACATGGACGTGGCCACGCGCAAGCAATACGACGATGTGCGTTTCCTCTACCGCGTGCGCCAGGCCGAACGCCTGCGCGAAGGCGGCGACCTGGCGGCGGCCTACGACACGCTGGCCCCCGCGCTGTCACAGCGGCCCACCGATATCGGTGCGCTCTCGGCACTGGCCCGCATGTTCAATGCGGCCGGCGACAATGCCCGCGCACTGGCGCTCTACAAACCACTGGCCGAACGCAATCCGCGCGATGTCACGGTGTTGCTGGGCGCGGCCGATACCGCCATGCAGGCGCACGACAATGCCTATGCCCTGCGCCTGCTGGATCAGTTCAACAAACTGGAAAGCAGTGATCCCACCACCCTGACCGAAGCCGCGCGCATCTACCGTGCGCTGGGCAAGACCGGCGAAGCCACGGCACTGTTGCGCAAGGCGGTGGCCATTGAAAACTCGGCGCGCCAGCGCAGCCTGATGGCCCAGGGCAATGGTTTCGATCCGGCCATCAACCCCTTCCGTACCCAGCGTCGCCTGCCGGGCAACGAGAATGTGGCTGCCATCCCGCCGCCTGCCGAGACCATGCTGCGTCCGGCGATGATGACGGCTTCCGCACCGGCGGCGGCCGATGTGTTGCCGACCCCGGCCAACGCGCGTGTGGCGGCGTCGCAGGCCGCGCCTGCGGTGGCCTATGGCCCGGCGCTTGGTCCGGTGTTCAGCAATGCATCGCCGGCTCCGGCGCAGATGGTCCAGACCACCCAGCCGGGCAGGGCGGGCGCTTATGCGCAGCAAGGTGCGGCACCTGCCACCGCTTTGCCGGGTGCGGCCACCGCCGCCCAGCGCGCCTTGCTGGCGCTGCAGGGCCAGCAAGGCCTGCCGGCGGACAACCTCACGCCGGCGCAGCGCGCCCTCAACGACATCCTGCAGGCGCGCAGCCCCTACGTCACGCAAGGCGTGGTGGTGCGCGGCAATGCCAGCGAATCGGGCCTGAGCCGCATCAACGATATCGAAGCCCCGCTGGAAGTGAACATGCCGGTCGGCAATGACCGCGTGGCCGTGCGCATCACGCCGGTCTCGCTGGATGGCGGCACCATGACCGACGAGGCCGCCAGCCGCTTCGGCGGCGGTGGTTCCAGTGCCACCGGCGTGGGCAAGCAGAGCGCCAGCGGCGTGGGCGTGGCGGTGGCTTACGAGCGTCCTGACGATGGCATCAAGGCCGACATCGGCACGACGCCCAGCGGCTTCAAATATCCCAACGTGGTCGGTGGCGTGAGCGTGGAGCAGCCGCTCGGCGGCAGCAGCACCAACCGCTTCGGCGTGACGGTGTCGCGCCGTGCCGTCAACGACAGCATCACCTCGTTTGCCGGCAGCACCGACCCGCGCATCGGCCGTTCCTGGGGCGGCGTGACCGCCAACGGCGGCCGTGCCGAGATGAGTTCGGATGATGCCCAGACCGGCGTCTACGCCTACGGTGCCCTGCACAGCCTGATGGGCCGCAACGTCGAATCCAACACGCGTGTGGAACTGGGCGGCGGTGCCTACCAGTACCTGGCCAACGGCAACGACGAGAAGATGACGGCCGGTGTCTCCGCCACCCTCATCAGCTACGCCAACAACCAGAACTTCTATACCTATGGCCACGGCGGTTACTTCAGCCCGCAGGCCTATCTGGGACTGGGCCTGCCGGTGACCTGGGCCAAGCGCAGCGACCGCTTCAGCTTCCAGCTCAAGGGCTCGGCCGGTGTGCAGTACTTCCGCCAGGACGGCGCGGATTACTTCCCCACGGATGCCGCCCTGCAAGCGGCCAGCGGCAAGACCTACGGGCAGCAGACCAAGACCGGCATCGGCTACAGCCTGGAAGGCAGCGGCGAATACCGCTTTGCGCCGCGCCTGTTCGTGGGCGGTACGCTGCGCCTGAACAATTCGAGCGACTTCCGCGAACTCAATGTCGCCATGTACCTGCGCTATACCCTGGAGGACATGCAGGGCAGTTTCCTGACCTTGCCGGTCAGCCCGTATCGTTCGCCGTACTCCAACTGATTTGACTGAACATTTTTGATAGAGAGATTGCCATGGCAGCTGCATCCATTCTCGCTGGTCTGAGTATCCTGGTCCTGGGCGAAAGCCACATGAGCCTGGCCGACCACCTCACCGAACCCCTGAACGCCAAGCTGGTCCAGATGGGCGCCAAGGTCCACTCCATCGGCGCCTGCGGTGCCAGCGCCGGCGACTGGCTGACCACCAAGAAGGTCGACTGCGGTGCCGAGCAGATCGACAACGGCAAGATCCAGATCAAGGGCCGCGATGCCAGCACCACGCCCATCGCCGAACTGATCGCCAAGGACAAGCCGGACCTGGTGGTGCTGGTCATCGGCGACACCATGGCCTCCTACGACAAGCCGGCTTTCCCCAAGGCCTGGGCCTGGCAAAGCGTGACCAGCCTGACCAAGGCGATTGCCGCCACCGGCACCAAGTGCGCCTGGGTCGGACCGGCCTGGGGCAAGGCTGGCGGCATGTACCAGAAGAACGATGCGCGCACCCAGCTGATGTCGCAGTTCCTGGCTGCCAACGTGGCACCTTGCACCTACATTGATTCGCTGGCCATGTCCAAGCCGGGCCAATGGATCACCACCGATGGCCAGCACTTCACCGTGGCCGGCTACAAGTCCTGGGGTTCGGCCATCGGCGATGCGCTGGGCAAGCTGCCGGCCGCTGCCGTGAGCGCCAAGGGAGGCAAGAAATGAGCGTGCTGCGCGCACTGACCGCGAGCGCGGCCCTGCTGGGCTGCGCGGGGGCGATGGCCGCTGACATTCCGCTGTATCCGACCGGCCCGGCCGAGGATGCCGCTTTCATCCGCTTCATCAACGCCACGCCGGACGCGCTGCAGGTGGTGGCCCAGAAGGGCCAGCCGCCGCTGAAACTGGACGCGGCCAAGCCGGTCTCGTCCTTCTTCCCGGTGCAGGCCAAGTCCACCATCAAGGGCACGCTGACGGTGGCGGGCAAGAGCCTGGAGCTGGGCGTGCAGGCCAAGCCGGGCGAGTTCGCCACGGTGGTGGTGCTGCCTGATCCCAAGGGCATCCGCCAGGTCACCGTGCAGGACAATCCGGATGACTTCAATGGCCTGAAGGCCTCGCTGGCCTTCTTCAATCTGGATGCCTCCTGTGCCGCTGCAGCCCTGCGTCCGGCCGGCCGCACTGCCGACCTGTTCAAGGGCGTGGCGCAAGGCAGCCTGCAGCGCCGTTCCATCAATCCGGTCAAGCTGTCGGTGCAGCTGGTGTGCGGCGGTGCCAACACCGGCCCGGTGCTGGACCTGGGCGAACTGAAAGCGGGGGAGCGTTACAGCGTCCTGCTGCTGCCCTCGGCCGGCGGTCCGCGCCTCCTCGCCGCGACTGACAAGCTGGCCAACTGATTGCTTGACGCTGACTTACGCTGACTGACGCCGACTGCACCACGCCATGGTCTTTGCCTCGCTTGAATTCCTGACGCTGTTCCTGCCGCTGTTCCTGCTGGTCTATGCCCTGGTGCCGCAGCGCGGGCGCAATGGCGTGCTGCTGGCGGGCAGCTGGCTGTTCTATGGCTGGCTCAGTCCGCTGTTCCTGTCCCTGCACGTGGTGCTGACCATCGTGGCCTGGGTTGGCGGCCTGCTGGTGGATCGCGCCCGTGCGCGTGAGGAAGGGCAGGGCAGTCTGCGCCGTCCCGTGCTGCTGATCGCGCTGGTGGTGTTCAACACGGCGGTGCTGGTCTGGTACAAGTACGCCAACATCGTTGCTGCCACCGTGAGCGATCTCATGCAGCACTATGGCGCCATGCCGCTGGCGTGGCAGAAGGTGGCGCTGCCGGCGGGCCTGTCCTTCATCGTGCTGCAGGCGATTTCCTATCTGGTGGACGTGCATCGGCGCACGGTGGCGGTGGAGCGCAGCTTCATCAATTACGCCACCTACATCTCCATGTTCGGCCACTCGATTGCCGGCCCCATCATCCGTTACGACTGGGTGCAGCGCGAGTTGCGCGAGCGCTGGTTCAATTGGGAAAATTTCTCGCTGGGTGCGCGCCGCTTCATGGTCGGCATGGCCATGAAGGTGCTGGTGGCCGATACGCTGTCGCCCCTGGTGGATGCGGCCTTCCACCTGGAGCATCCGACCCTGATCGATGCCTGGATCGGATGCATTGCGTATTCGATGCAACTGTTCTTCGATTTCTCCGGCTACAGCGCCATGGCCATCGGCCTCGGTTTGATGCTGGGCTTCCACTTCCCGGAGAACTTCAATCATCCCTATCTGGCCGGCAGCATCCAGGATTTCTGGCGGCGCTGGCACATCTCGCTCTCCAGCTGGCTGCGCGACTATCTCTACATCGGCCTGGGCGGCAATCGCCACGGCGTCTGGAAGACTTATCGCAACCTGTTCCTGACCATGGCCATCGCCGGTCTCTGGCATGGCGGCGACAGCTGGAATTATTTGCTGTGGGGGTCGGCGCATGGCGTGGCGCTGTGCATTGATCGCGCGTGGTCGCGCTCTTCGTTGCCGTCCATTCCTTCGTGGCTGGCCCATGGCTTGACGCTGCTGTTCGTGTGCCTGGCCTGGACCCTGTTCCGCGCGCCGGATTTCGCCACCGCTGCCACGATGTATGCGGGCCAGTTCGGCTTGCATGGCACCGGCCTGAGCGATGCGCTGGCCGTGATGCTGCGGCCGGTGCAGGCGCTGGCCGTGCTGCTGGGTTTGTTCTGGATCGTCGCCCCGCTGTGGCAGGCGGCGCTGGAGGCGCGCTGGGGCGAACGCGCACTCTATCTCTGGTTCGTGCGGGCGTGGCCGATTGCCGCCTTCCTGCTCTCCTTTGCACTGATCGCCAGCCGCGAGACCGTGCCTTTCCTTTACTTCCAGTTCTGAGCCGACGATGAGCACGCCCCCCGTTCATGCTGCACATACGCCTCCTGAGCCCAGCGCCATGGCGCGCCGCTCCAGCCGTTGGGCCGGTGCCGCGCTGGCCGCCGTACTGTGTGCAGGATTGATCTCCTGCGGCTGGCTGGTGTACGCCGGCAAGATCGACTGGCTACCCGCCAGCTGGACGCGCGACGACGCCTTGCATGGCGAACTGACGCATCAACTGGCCAAGCAGCTTTCCAACGCCTGGCTGCCGGACCAGGCTGCCAAACTGGAGCGTGCCGGCAGCTGGCTGCTGCTGGGCGATACCGGCCCGCGCGTGCGCACCGGCTGCCCCGGCTGGCTGTTCCTGGCCGAAGAATTGCAGGTCAATCGCCACGCACAAGCCAACGCGCAGACCAAGCGTGCCGCAGTGCTGGCCATCCGGCAGGCGCTGGCCCAACGTGGCATCGGCCTGCTGGTGGCGGTGGTGCCGGACAAGAGCCGCATCGCCGCCAGCGCGCTGTGTGGCTTGACGCGTCCGGCCGAATTGAATGCGCGCGCCGCGCAATGGGTGAGCGAACTGAATCAGGATGGCGTGGCCGCCATCGACCTCGCCGCTGCGCTGGCACCACTCGGTGCTTCGGCCTACCTGCACACCGATACCCACTGGAACGAGATCGGCGCGAACGCCGCCGCGCAGGCCATCGCCGCGCGCATCACGGCCGCTGGCGTGCAGGCCACGCCGCAGCAGGCCTATAGCGCCCAGCCGGGCAAGCTGGCGCAGCGTCCCGGCGACCTGGTGCACCTGGCCGGACTGGACTGGCTGCCACTGCGCTGGCAACCCACGCCGG
>NZ_DBIC01000167.1:0-30464 GCF_002296545.1 Herbaspirillum sp. UBA812
CGGCCAGACCAACTACTCCACCGCCAAGGCCGGCATCCACGGCTTCACCATGGCGCTGGCGCAGGAAGTGGCGACCAAGGGCGTGACCGTCAACACCGTCTCGCCGGGCTACATCGGTACCGACATGGTGCGCGCGATCCGTCCGGAAGTGCTGGAGAAGATCGTCTCCGGCATCCCCGTCAAGCGCCTGGGCGAGCCGGAGGAAATCGCCTCCATCGTCGCCTGGATCGCTTCGGCTGAAGGCGGTTACGCCACCGGTTCGGACTTCTCGCTCAACGGCGGCCTGTACATGGGCTGATGCCGTCCTCGACGGCCACGCACGCGGCAATGCCGCAAGCGTGGCCGTTTTTACGTGTGCCGCAGGCTGGGATTTTGTCAGTCTGGCACGTCGGGGCTCCCCTTTTGCCGCTCTTCACCCCTATAATGGCTTGCGTTGCTGCCCTGCAAAACGCAGGTGGCATACAGCAGAAGAGTGAAGAAGCAAGGAGAGGACAGCGCAATGTCCCGGACGCCCGCGGGTGAGGACTGCATCGAAGCCTCCCGCACCGCTGCAAACCAAGGCCGGCAAGACGGCTGCAATGAGAGAGAGACTGGACTTCAGATGACTACTGCAAAAAATTCGGCAGATCGCTTGATCAAGAAATACCCCAACCGCCGTCTTTACGATACCCAGACCAGTTCCTACATCACGCTGACCGACGTCAAGCAACTGGTGCTGGACAATGAAGAATTCACCGTGGTCGACGCCAAGAGCGGCGATGACCTGACCCGCAGCATCCTGCTGCAGATCATTCTGGAAGAAGAGTCGCACGGTGTGCCGATGTTCTCCAGTGGCGCGCTGTCGCAGATCATCCGCTACTACGGCCATGCCATGCAGGGCATGATGGGCAACTATCTGGAAAAGAACATCCAGACCTTCATCGACATCCAGAACAAGCTGGCCGAAAATTCCAAGGGCTTCTACGAAGGCAAGCCCTTCAGCCCCGAGATGTGGACCCAGTTCATGAACGTGCAAGGTCCGATGATGCAGGGCATGATGAGCAACTACATCGAACAGAGCAAGAATCTGTTCATCCAGATGCAGGAGCAGATGCAGAGCCAGACCAAGAACATGTTCGGCACCTTCCCCTTTGGCGCGCCCGGCACGCCGCCGGATCAGAAGAAGTAAGCGGCCTCCCGGCCCCTTCAGCAAACGGCCCCGCGCGGGCCGTTTTGCTTTTGTGGCGCCGCCGCCCGTCCGGACACGCCAAAATCGGGCGCAATCGGGCGGACGATGTACAATAGCGCCCTGATTTTTAAAGCATTTTTCGCTGTTTCCCGTATTTTCGGCCGTTTGCGGCCCGTCTCACTGAGCCTTCTGCCATGTCCAACCCGTCTTCTCCCGCCACCCCGGCCCTGCCCAAGGTCGGCTTCGTCTCCCTCGGCTGCCCCAAGGCACTGGTCGATTCCGAACAGATCCTGACCCAGCTGCGTGCCGAAGGCTACGATACCGCCAAGTCCTACGACGGTGCCGACCTGGTGATCGTCAATACCTGCGGCTTCATCGATGCCGCCGTGCAGGAGTCGCTGGACGCCATCGGCGAAGCCCTGAACGAAAACGGCAAGGTCATCGTCACCGGCTGCCTGGGTGCCAAGAAGGATGCCGACGGCGACGACATCATCCAGAAGATCCACCCCAAGGTCCTCGAAGTGACCGGCCCGCATGCCGTGGGCGAGGTCATGCAGGCGGTGCACAAGCACCTGCCCAAGCCGCATGCGCCCTTCATCGACCTGGTGCCGCCGCAGGGCGTCAAGCTGACCCCCAAGCATTTTGCCTATCTGAAGATTTCGGAAGGCTGCAACCATCGCTGCAGCTTCTGCATCATCCCCTCCATGCGCGGCGACCTGGTCTCGCGTCCCATCGCCGATGTCATGCTGGAAGCCGAGAACCTCTTCAAGGCCGGTGTGAAGGAATTGCTGGTGATCTCCCAGGACACCAGCGCCTATGGCGTGGATGTGAAGTTCCGTACCGGTTTCTGGAACGGCAAGCCGATCAAGACCCACATGACCCAACTGGTCGGTGCCCTGGGCGAACTGGCCCAGCAGTACGGCGCCTGGGTACGCCTGCACTATGTGTATCCGTACCCGCACGTGGACCAGATCATCCCGCTGATGGCCGAAGGCAAGATCCTGCCGTATCTGGACGTGCCGCTGCAGCATGCCCACCCGGACGTGCTCAAGCGCATGAAGCGCCCCGCCAATGGCGAGAAGAACATCGAGCGCATCCAGGCCTGGCGCGCCCTGTGCCCGGACATCACGATCCGCTCCACCTTCATCGCCGGCTTCCCCGGCGAGACCGAGGCCGAGTTCGAGTATCTGCTGGACTTCCTGAAGGAAGCCGAGATCGATCGTCTGGGCTGCTTCGCCTATTCCCCGGTGGAAGGCGCGACCGCCAACGAGATCGCCAACCCGGTGCCCGAAGAAGTGCGCGAAGAACGCCGTGGCCGTGTCATGCAGCTGCAGGAAGAGATCTCCAAGAAACGCCTGCAAGCCAAGGTCGGCAAGACCCTGCGCGTGCTCATCGATGAAGTGGACCGCAATGGCGGTACCGGCCGCACCTATTCGGATGCGCCCGAGATCGATGGCGTGGTCTATGTGAAACCGCCGTTCGAACCGCACCGCAAGCTGGAAGTGGGCCAGTTCGTCGACGTGCGCATCACCGCCGCCGACGCCCACGACCTGTGGGGCGCGGCCGAGTGATGCGTGCGCTCTTGATGGCGCTGGTGCTGTGCAGTGCCAGCGGACTCATGCCAGCGTGGGCCGCTGCGTCCGGCCCCGCTGCCAATGCGCCTGAAGGCTCGCTGCAGCAGACCCTGATGACGCACGCTCTGGTGCTGCGCGGCCAGATCGACGGGCGCGACATCCAGCTCTCGCTGCAGCCCAAGAAAAATGAAGATGGCCTGGAAGGGCGCTACTTCTTCTTTGGCGGTTCGCCCGAGATCCTGGTAGCGGGCGAGGTCGATGGCGATGACCTGCTGATGGAAGAATCGGTCAACGGCAAGGATGTCTCCGGTCAATGGGAAGGGCACCGCCAGGGCCAGTCCATTACCGGGACCTGGTCCAGCGCCGATGGCAGCATCAGCAAGCCCTTTGCCTTGCAGTTGCCCTGACGCTTGCCCGGCAGCGAAGGCCAGACTGCGGCGCTGTACGGGCGATATGAAGCTGTGTTCACTCTGTTCTGCCATGCCCGCCATTTCTCGGGTTTTCCGGCCGCTTCTGTTGCTTTCGATGTGAACAAGCTGCGCGTATAGTGAGACCTTTGCGCCCCGTTCCTGGGGCGCGATCGTTTCCAGAGGCAGACCCGTGTCCGATTCCAACGCTACGTCCCCCGCATCTTCTCTCCCGCTTGATCCCCAGACCGCCCTGGTCCACAGCAGCTACCGCGCTCCGGACGGCTTTGAGGCCTTCCCGGTCGGCATCCATCACGCTTCCACCGTGCTGTTCCCCAACGTGGCCGCCATGCGTTCGCGCGACTGGCGCGAAAAGCTGGGCTATACCTACGGCCTGCACGGCACCCCGACCAGCTTCGTGCTGGAAGCGCGGCTAGCCGAGATCGAGGGCGGCACCTATTGCCGTGTCACCCCCAGCGGCCTGGCGGCCATCGCGATGGTCAACTTCGCCTTCCTGAAGACGGGCGACGACGTGCTGCTGCCGGATAACGTCTACGGCCCCAGCAAGGACCTGGGGCAATGGCTGGAGCGTGATTTCGGGATCACCGCACGCTTCTACGACCCCATGGTCGGCGCCGGCCTGGCCGAGCTGATCCAGCCCAATACACGCCTGGTGTGGACCGAAGCACCCGGTTCGGTCTCGATGGAAGTGCCTGACATCCCGGCCCTGTGCCGTGCCGCGCATGAAAAGGGTGTGCTGGTGGCCATCGACAATACCTGGGCGGCCGGCATCGCCTTCAAGGCCTTCGAACACGGTGTGGACATCGTCATGCAAGCCGTCACCAAATACCAGTCCGGCGGCTCGGATGTGCTGATGGGCGCTGTCATCGTGCGCGACCAGGCCCTCAACGAGAAACTGGAACTGGCCCACATGCGCCTGGGCTTCGGCGTGGGTATGGACGACGTCTACATGGTCCTGCGCAGCCTGCCTTCGATGCGCCTGCGTTTCGAGGCCCACGATGCGGCCGCGCGCAAGGTCGCGGCCTGGCTCAAGCAACGCCCGGAAATCGTGGCGGTGCTGCACCCGGCCTTTGAAGATTGCCCAGGACACGCCCACTGGAAGCGCGACTTCACAGGGGCGGGCGGTTTGTTCTCGGTGATCTTCGATTCCCGTTACAGCGAAGAGCAGACTGACCGCTTCGTCGACAGCCTGCAGCTCTTCAAGATCGGCTACAGCTGGGGCGGTGCCCACAGCCTCTGCGTGCCCTACCGCATGCGCGGCATGCGCCACCAGTGGCAGCGAGAAGGCGTGCTGGTGCGCTTCAACATCGGGCTGGAAGCCCCCGCCGACCTCATTGCCGATATCGAGCAGGCCTTGAGCAAGCTCTGACTGGCCAGCCCTGCTCGGCTGCCGGTGTCGGCAGCGGGGCAGGGCGCGTCTGATGGCCGACAAGGTTCAGTTTGCACAAAAGAAATTGAATAAAGGTAAATGCTGCATCTGTTTATCGTTTTGCCGCACTTGGCAGCGTCATAAAATGGTAGCAATTCTCGATACGGTGACTTCCCGATGGTTTTTGACGTTGCGCAAAAATCATCAAAGCGGGTAAATATATGAAAGTTTTCTGGGTGTTCTTCCTGAAGCCAACTACAGTGAAGTGCCCAAAAAACTGGATGAGCTAGTCGTCCCCAAGCAACAAGAGGGCATTTGTCATCGAATATTTACAACTTATTTTGTTGCCTGGAAGACAATTTTCTTTTGTCATTTCAACCAGGAAACCTTTTGATCAGGAAATTCCTGATTGGCGCGCAAAGTCACGAGCCTCCTCGCTCTTCGGCTGCCAGAATGGAAATCTTCACCGATATCCCGCAGTCGTGTAAGACGGACACCTACAAGATGCTCGGGCTTCTCTCCGTCTAAAAATACCGACCAAGTCTAATTTCCCGCCTGTCCTGCCCCCCTCAGAATTGGCTTGCAGTCAAGTAAATGTAAGCGATTGTAAGTAGCTCGATGCAGCGTTCAGCCGCGTGAGCCGTAGGAAGTACTTACCGAGGTGGGGTGCAAATGAATACCAACGACATGATGGCGGAGATCCGCGATGCCAACCTGAGCTATCTCATGCTGGCGCAGCAAATGATCCGTTCGGACAAACCGACCGCAATCTTCCGTCTGGGTATCAGCGCCGAGATCGCCGATCTGATCGAAGGCTTGTCCAACGTGCAGATCATGAAGCTGGCGGCGACCAACATGATGTTGACCCGTTTCCGTTTCGACGACGGCGCCATCCTCGGCATGCTGACCAACTACAACAAGGACAAGAGCCTGGCGCAGTCACACGCAGCCATCCTGATGGCCTGCCAGCCCGGCGAACAAATTTCGTAAAACAACAAGACAAAAAGCATGGCCGGCGTGGCCAGGGACAGTCAACGCGCCGGAGGGGAAGACGTTCTACAGAGTTATTCAGTTTCAGTCTTGCATTCATGCCTGAAAGTTCGCCCGCCCGGGGCCGGCGAATTGGGGTCAGGCAGTTTTATTACGAAATCACCGGGGGGTTGCACCATGGCTAAAAAGAGCGTTGTGACAGAGGCGCAGGAAATTCAGTTGGCCATTGAACTGATCAATCTGGGGGCACGCCTCCAGTTGCTGGAATCGGAAACCTCGCTGTCGCGCGAGCGACTGCTGAAGCTGTACAAGGAATTGAAGGGTGTCTCGCCGCCCAAGGGCATGCTGCCGTTCTCGACGGACTGGTTCATCACCTGGCAGCCCAATATCCATTCTTCGCTGTTCATCAACATTCACCGCTACCTGATCGAGCATGCCCGCATCAGTGGCATCGAGGCCGTCATGAAGGCCTACAAGCTCTACCTGGAGCAGGTCGGCTACAACGATGCCGGCGAGCCGGTGCTGTCGCTGACCCGTGCCTGGACGCTGGTGCGCTTCTTCGAAAGCAAGATGCTCATGACCACGGCCTGCTGCAAGTGCCACGGCCACTTCGTGGTGCATCGCCTGGACCTGCATCAGGACTACCTGTGCGGCCTGTGCCACATGCCCTCGCGCGCCGGCAAGACCAAGAAGGCCAAGGATGCGGTCATCATGGGTCTGGTCGACGGTGCGATGCCGGTTGCGGCTTCCGCGCCGCTGTCCGCCGCGCCGGTGCTGGCCGCCGTGGCCTGAGCCGGAGCAGGGATGTACCGATGCCTTGCTGCTGGTGAGCAGCAGCAAGGCGGTAATGGGCCAGGGTGTTCAACCAAAAAAGAATAAGGCCGATTGCCTCGATGTCCGAACCTGAGAATCACCCCGGTGCCGGGCGCAGGCCTCTGTGGCAGGCGCCGGCCATCCAGGCCTTGCTGCTGTTCGTGCTGGGCCTGATTGGTGCCAACGTGCTGGACGTGCTGTTCCAGCGCGCCGGTCTCGCTCCTCTTTCCCCCCTCCAGACTTCCCTGCTGCATGGCGTGATCGCTGCGCTGCTGGCACGACTGCGCCGCATGGCCGCGTGGTGGTGGCTGATCCTGCTGGTGTTCCCGCTGGCGGCATTGGGCGTCGGTCAGTTGCACCTGCCGTCGTGGGTGTTCCTGGCGGTGTTCCTGTTCATGCTGGTGCTGTTCTGGTCGACCTTCCGCAGCCAGGTGCCGTTCTACCCTTCCGGGCAGAGTGCCTGGGATGCCGTGGCGGGTCTCTTGCCCGAGGGGCGGCCGATCCGTTTCATGGATATCGGCAGTGGCCTGGGCGGTGCCGTCCTGGACCTGTCGCGCCGCCGGCCCGAGAGTGAATTCACCGGCATCGAGATTGCGCCCTTGCCGTGGCTGGTGAGCCGGCTGCGGGCGGCGCTGGCGGGCAATCGCTGCCGCTTCGTGCGCGGCGACTACCTGCTGCTGGATTTTGGTGACTATGACGTGGTGTTTGCCTACCTGTCACCGGCGGCGATGGAGGCGCTGTGGCACAAGGCGCGCGCGGAAATGAAGCCGGGGACGCTGCTTCTGAGCTACGAATTCCATATCCCCGGCACCACCCCGGATGTGGTGGTCGAACCGGAGGACGGGGGCAGGGTGCTGCACGGATGGCGCATGTGACACGTTGCATGGGTAAAGACGCCCTTTACACGGGGCTGCGAGACGCGACGTATCAAGTTTGCGCGAATTCAGCCGTAAATCGAAAAGGAAGGGCGTTTTTCGGATATGTATTCCCCCATTTGCTTGACTGGAATACCTGTAATCTGACGAACGTGAAAATACACTCAACGCCACAGGGACGGGAGTAGGCACTTGTTAGTCATCATTGGATATATCGTGGTCATGGCGTCCGTCTTCGGCGGCTTTGCCATGGCAGGGGGCCACCTGGGGGCACTGTTTCAGCCGATCGAACTGCTCATGATCGGCGGTGCAGCAGGGGGCGCTTTCCTGGTCGGTAACAACAACAAGGCGATCAAGGCCACCTTGAAGGCGCTGCCCACTGTTTTCAAAGGCAGCACCTACACCAAGGCGCTGTACATGGAGCTGATGGCGCTGCTCTTCGAGATCCTCACCAAATCCCGTAAAGAGGGTTTGATGTCGATCGAAGGCGACATCGAAGAGCCGGAAAGCAGCCCCATCTTCAGCAAGTACCCTGGCGTGCTGGCGGACCATCACCTGATCGAGTTCATGACCGATTACCTGCGCCTGATGGTGTCGGGCAACATGGATGCGTTCCAGATCGAAAACCTGATGGACAACGAAATCGAGACCCACCATCACGAGGGCGAGATTCCGGTGCACTGCATCGCCAAGCTGGGCGACGGCATGCCGGCCTTCGGTATCGTGGCGGCGGTGATGGGCGTGGTGCACACCATGGAGTCGGTGGGTATCCCTCCCTCCGAGCTGGGCATGCTGATCGCGCACGCGCTGGTCGGTACCTTCCTCGGTATTCTGCTGGCCTACGGTTTCGTGGGCCCGCTCTCCAGCTTGCTGGAACAGAAGCTGCACGAATCGACCAAGATCTACCAGTGCGTCAAGGTGACGTTGCTGGCAAGCCTGAATGGCTATGCGCCGGCACTGTCGATCGAATTCGGCCGCAAGGTCCTGTTCTCGACCGAACGTCCGACCTTCCTCGAACTGGAAGAGCACGTCAAGCAGGCCAAGGGCAAGTAAGCGGTCAGCAGGCCGGCCAGGGGAGGCCGGCAGGCAGGTCGATTCACACAGACATCAGTATTGAAGCAGGAGCACAGGCATGGCCGACGAAGGTCTACGTCCCATTATCGTCAAGCGGATCAAGAAAGGCGGCGGGGGTCACCATGGTGGCGCCTGGAAGATTGCGTACGCCGACTTCGTGACCGCGATGATGGCCTTCTTCCTGCTGATGTGGCTGCTGGGATCGACCGCCAAGGGCGACCTGAACGGGATCGCCGAATACTTCAAGACGCCGCTGAAGGTGGCCATGGCCGGCGGTTCCGGCAGTGGTGATGCCAATACGGTGCTGCCCGGCGGCGGCAAGGATCTGACCCGCCAGGACGGCCAGCTGCGCAAGGGCGAGAACGATGTGGTCTCGCGCAAGCAGAACCTGAAACAGGCACAGCAGGAACTGGAGCGCGCCGAGCGCACCCGCCTGGAAGAATTGAAGTCGCGCCTGGAAAAGGCCATCGATTCCAATCCGACCTTGAAGCAGTTCAAGAACCAGCTGTTGATCGACATCACCTCGGAAGGCCTGCGCATCCAGATCGTGGACGAGAAGAACCGTCCCATGTTTGCCCTGGCCAGTGCGCAACTGCAGCCCTATACCAAGGAAATCCTGCATGAGATCGGCCGCACATTGAACGACGTGCCCAACAAGATCAGCCTGTCCGGCCACACCGATGCCACGCCTTATTCGCGCGGCGAGAAGGGCTACAGCAACTGGGAACTGTCGGCTGACCGCGCCAATGCTTCGCGCCGCGAACTCATTACCGGCGGCATGGACGAATCGAAGGTGCTGCGGGTGGTGGGCCTGTCCTCGGCGGTGCTGCTGGACAAGGAAGATCCGTTCAACCCGATCAACCGCCGCATCAGCATCATCGTCATGAACAAGAAGGCGGAAGAACTGGTGGAAAAGGATAGCGGCTCGTTGAACGTCCCCACCGATGCCAGCGATGAAGATGTGCAGCAAGGGCTGAGTGCGCCGGCCAAGAACTGATAACAGATGCCACGCCGGCGCGGGTGCGCGCGGTTTGCCAATGAAGCAGAAGTGTTCCAATTGAACAGGGGAAGAGAGCCGGATATGCCGACCAAGACCATGCTGCAGGAGCTCAAGCGCTTGTTGCTCGATACTGCCAGCGGCGGCAGCCGCCAATTGACGGAAGTGGAGTCGGACCTGGTCCAGACCAACATCCTGCTGGGCGAAGCCATCGGCAAGCTGGGCAACAGTTTCATGGAGCTGCATCGCGCGGTACAGATACAGCAATCCATCCTGGAAGGCCTGATGAACGGCAGCGGTCAGTTCGACAGCGCGAGCATTGATCAGCTCAAGGCCACCCAGGGCGAAGTCAGCCACTACGTCAACGCGGCCGTGACCGGCTTGCAGTTCCAGGACATGACCAGCCAGCTGCTGGAACGCATCGTGCGCCGCGTGATCGGCCTGCGTGAAGCGCTGGGGGTCCTGAGTGCGAACAGCTTCGAGATCGTCCCCGAGCAGGGCCAGACCGACGAAGAGGTCAAGGAATTGCTGGCCAGCACGGTGCAGGCGATTGAAGAGCGCCTCAACATGCTCGATACCGGGCTCTGGAAAGCAGTGCGCCAGACCCGCATGGAAAGTGGCGACATCGAGCTGTTCTGATCGGTGGCTGGCTGAGTGGTACAAGATTGAACTAGGTCATTCCGGCCTTGGCTGGGCGGTAGGTCGGTGGCCAAGGGTGCGGCATAATGCATACGCGCATGAGCCTTATTGAAGAAACAGGGAGTAACGATGTCCAAAACGATTCTCGCAGTAGATGATTCCGGGTCACTGCGTCAGATGGTGGTATTCAGTCTGAAAGCTGCAGGTTACAACGTGACCGAGGCGGTCGACGGGGTGGACGCGCTGGAAAAGGCCAAGACGCATACCTTCGACCTGGTCCTGACCGACCAGAACATGCCGCGCATGGACGGCCTGACGCTGATCCGCTCCCTGCGCGAGCTGACCAGTTACGCACGTGTGCCCATCCTGATGCTGACTACCGAGTTCAGCGACGAGATGAAGGCCAAGGGCAAGGCCGCCGGTGCCAATGGCTGGCTGGTCAAGCCCTTCGATCCGCAGCGCCTGACCGAGGTGGTGCGCAAGGTGATCGGCTGATCGTTTGCCGGGACAAGAAGAAGATACGTACTGCATCCAGCATGGAGCCCAGGCATGAGCATTGATATGAGCCAGTTTTTCCAGGTCTTTTTCGACGAGGCCGAGGAAGGCCTCGCGGAAATGGAAAAGCTGTTGTTGGCCGTCAATGTGGCGTCTCCCGATCCGGAGGACCTCAACGCGGTGTTTCGTGCCGCCCATTCGATCAAGGGTGGTTCGTCCACCTTCGGCCTGACCGATATTGCCGAAGTCACACACGTTCTGGAGTCGCTGCTGGATCGCATCCGCCAGGGCCAGATGAAGCTGACCTCGGAGCACGTGGATGCCTTCCTGGCCGCCAAGGATGTGCTCAAGTCCATGCTGGACGGGCACAAGCATGGTGCCGAGGTGGATCAGGACGCGGTCGGCAATGTCCGCATGCTGCTGGAGGAATTGTCCCAGGGCCGGCGTGCCTCGGCTGCGCCGAAGACGGACGCGGCGGCGCCCGCCGGCGCCGTGGTCGGACCCGGCGGCGTTAGCCGCTACCGGCTGGACATGCCGGAAATCAGCGACAAGGATGCCGAGGCCCTGGCCGACGAGCTGGCCATGTTGGGCAAGCTGGAGAAGTCCAAGTCGCCCGAGGGAAAGTGGATCTTCATCCTTGATACGGCCGAACCGATCGATGACGTGGTCGCCATCTGCGCCTTCATCGTCAACGTGGCCGATCTGAAGGTGTCGCAGGCCGTCGATCCTGCCCAGGGCAGTGACGAAGAGCGCGGTTATGGTTTCTTCGACAATTTCGTGACCCAGGAAGAGCGTGAACGCGCCCAGGGTTATGGTTTCTTCGACAACCACACCGCCATCGAAGACAAGGAACGCGAGCAGGGTTACGGCTTCTTCGCTCCCTTCGTGCCGCTGGACATCAGCGCCAAGAAAAGCGAGGGCGACGCCCATGCGAATGGCACCGCCGGCACTGGCGGCACTGGCGGTCACGGCAATGGCAACGGTAACGGCAACGGCCATCACGACGACGGCCATCTGCAGGGTGATCACGGCGGTGAAAAGAAAGCGGCCAAGGGCGCCGGCGGACAGGAATCGTCGTCGATCCGGGTCAGCATCGAAAAGGTCGATCAGCTCATCAACCTGGTCGGCGAACTGGTGATTACCCAGGCCATGATCGAGCAACGTGTTGGCAAGCTCGATCCCATGCATCACGAACATCTGCTCAACAGCGTCAGCCAGTTGAGCCGCAATACCCGCGATCTGCAGGAATCGGTGATGTCGATCCGCATGATGCCGATGGATTACGTCTTCTCGCGCTTCCCGCGCATGGTGCGCGATCTGGCGCACAAGCTGGGCAAGCAGGTCGAGTTCGTCACCCACGGCGCCGCTACCGAGCTGGACAAGGGCCTGATCGAGCGTATCGTCGATCCGCTCACCCACCTGGTGCGCAACAGCATCGACCACGGCATCGAACTGCCTGACGCGCGCCGCGCAGCGGGCAAGGGCGAGGCAGGTGTGCTGGCCTTGTCGGCCGAGCACCAGGGCGGCAACATCATCATCGAAGTCACCGACGATGGTGGCGGCCTGAACCGCGACAAGATCCTGGCCAAGGCCAAGCAGCAGGGCATGCCGGTCACCGACAGCCTGACCGATGCCGAAGTGTGGCAGCTGATCTTCGAACCCGGCTTCTCCACCGCCGAGCAGGTGACTGATGTCTCCGGGCGTGGCGTGGGCATGGACGTGGTCAAGCGCAACATCCTGGCCATGGGCGGTGCGGTGGATATCCGCTCCAGCAAGGGCTTCGGCACCACCATTTCGATCTCGCTGCCGCTGACGCTGGCGATCCTGGACGGCATGTCGATTCGCATCGGTGAAGAAGTTTACATATTGCCGCTAGGATATGTGGTTGAATCTTTGCAGCCTTTGCCGCAAGATATCAAAGAGATTTCCGGTCAGGGCCAGGTGCTGCGTGTGCGTGGTGAATATCTGCCACTGATCCCGCTTTATCAGATTTTCAACATCGAGCCTTCATTTACCGATCCTTCGCAAGGATTGGTGGTCATTTTGGAGTCAGATGGTAAAAAGGCGGCACTTTTCGTGGATGACCTGATCGGACAACAGCAAATCGTTGTGAAGAATCTGGAATCCAACTATCGAAAGGTCGCTGGCATTTCCGGAGCTACCATTCTGGGCGACGGCGGCGTTGCCCTGATTGTCGATGTGGCAGCCTTGCTGCGATCCAGCCGCCAATTGAATGACGAATCTGTATTTTCCTGATTTTTAAAGGGCCTCAACATGTCTGACACTGCAACCAAGAATCTTTCCGGCTTCGGCGAAAAGACCGACAGCAACGGAAACGAATTTCTCGCCTTCACCCTGGGCAAGGAAGAATACGGCATCGATATTCTGAAGGTTCAGGAAATCCGCGGCTACGAAGCCGTGACCCGCATCGCCAATTCGCCCGACTTCATCAAGGGCGTCGTGAACCTGCGCGGCATCATCGTCCCCATCGTGGACATGCGCATCAAGTTCCAGCTGGGCGAGCCGACCTATGACCAGTTCACCGTCGTCATCATCCTGAACATCGGCGGCCGCGTCGTGGGCATGGTGGTCGACAGCGTGTCCGACGTCATCACCCTGACCCAGGAACAGATCAAGCCGGCACCGGAGATGGGCACCACCTTCGACTCCGACTACCTGATCGGCCTGGGTACCCTGGAACAGCGCATGCTGATCCTGGTGGACATCGACAAGCTGATGTCCAGCGCCGAAATGGGCCTGATCGAAAAGCTGGCTGCCTGAGTCTTTGAGGCTCTGCAGGCCGGCAGTACGGGATCCGGAGGAGACGCAGTCCGGATCTGGCGCCCGTCGTCATTCGGTACCGCAGGAAAAGCGGGCATCATAGCCCGATACAGAAGAGAAAAAGGCATCCGCCGTGTGGTGGATGCCTTTTTTATGGGCGCTTTTCAGCGCCTGTGAAGCTTTAGGCGCGCCGGCCATGCCCGGAATCGCGCGTCCTGCCTCCCGGCAGGACGTTTCTTCATCTCTCAGTGGAAATGCTCGACCGGAGGAGGCGTATCTTCCGGCATTTCCGCGTGCACCAGTTCACCTTCACGGTCAGGGAAGAGCGGTGCGCCACAGTCGTCGCAAAACTCCATGGTGAAGCGTTCTGCATGATGCTTGATGTGCACGATGCCGCATTCGCGCAGCACCGTCAGGATCTGCTGCAGCGGGCTGGTGGGGATGCCTTCCAGCAGACCGGCACCGGTCGGGATCATCATGGGCAGGTCTTCGCCACTTTCCTGTTCATACAGCGGCCAGACCGTGCCATAGACCACGGTCGGATCGCCGCCGATGGAAAAACCGATGCGGTATTCATCGATCTGGCCATTGATGTCCTCGGAGAAGCCGCCGATGCTGGCGTGCAGTTCGGAGGAGGAAATGTCCAGGGTCTGCGTCAGGAAGTAATCGGCGGCGCGGATGGAGGCCGGGCGAATGCGCTTGTCGGCTTCGCGGCAGCCGAAGAAATAGGCCTGCGGCAGCAACAGTTCGACGCTGCAGCCCGGCAGCAGGCGCGTGAAGAGCGGGGTGGCCTGCTGGGTCCAGGCTTCGAAGGCGGCCTCTTTCCGGGCCGAGAAGTGGCTCTGCTGTTCGCTTTCCTGCCAGTGGAACAGGGCTTCGCCGGCCGGCACTACCACGGCGGCGATGACGTAGCGGGTATCGGCCAGGAAGGCAGCAGTGGGCGGCTGTTCACCGCGCAGCTGCACCGGGCCGGTTTTGAGGGCGGTCTGGCCCATCTGGCGGGTCAGGGCGAAGACGTCGGCGTGTACGCGCGGCAGCTGCTCGATCGAGAACAGGCTCGGTGCCAGTGCCAGGCGGGCCTCCTTGGCCAGTACGTGGGCATGCAGGTGCGCGCCGATGGCGGTCAGCAGCTCGCTGCCGATGGGGCCGGAGGCGATGGCAAAGCGGGTCCAGGCCAGCACCGGCAGCACCAGCAGCTGCACATCGTAGTCCTGGCCTTCGTGTTCCAGCGAGGTGGCTTCGCTGCCGGCCTCGACGGCTTCGATCAGGATGTCGTAGGCATCCAGGTCGGCCTTGAAGAGATGATCCAGGGCGGCATCGATGAGGCCCTGCTGGCCGGCCCGCAGCAGCTTGTTGAGCAGGGCGTCCAGGGGTTTCAGCCAGGCGCGCTCTTCGAGCCGGCTGGAGGCCTGCGCGATGGCTTGCGCAAAAGTCACCAGATGCTGGCTGTCGGCAGAAAGCTTGGAGGAGGAACGTTTGGCGGGACGACGCATGTAGGCTATCTGTATCTGTGGAAACGAAACCGCCTATTGTAGATGATTTGTCAGTCCTGTCAGCCGCCGCGGCCATTGCACAGCGCCAAGGGGCAATAAAAAACGCCGGACGAATCCGGCGTTTCTGTACTGCAGGGGACTACGGACGCTGCTTAGGCTGCCAGCAGCTGACGCAGCACGAACGGCAGGATGCCGCCATGCTTGTAGTAGTCCACTTCGATCGGGGTGTCGATGCGCAGCAGCAGCTTGACTTCCTGAGTCTCGCCGTTCTTGCGATGGATCACCAGGGTGGCTTCCTGTTGCGGCTTGATCTCGCCTTCCAGGCCCTTCAGGTCGAAGCTTTCTTCACCGGTGATGCCCAGCGACTGCACGCTGTCGTTGCCCAGGAACTGCAGCGGCAGCACGCCCATGCCGACCAGGTTGGAACGGTGGATACGCTCGAAGGAACGTGCGATCACGGCCTTGACGCCCAGCAGCTGGGTGCCCTTGGCAGCCCAGTCACGGGAGGAGCCGGTACCGTACTCTTCGCCACCGAAGACCATGGTCGGGGTACCTTCAGCCACGTACTTCATGGCGGCGTCGTAGATCGACATTTCTTCACCGGAAGGCTGGTGAATGGTGATGCCGCCTTCAACGCGCGAGCCGTCTTCCTTGGCCGGAATCATGAGGTTCTTGATACGCACGTTGGCGAAGGTGCCGCGCATCATGATCTCGTGGTTGCCGCGGCGCGAGCCGTAGGAGTTGAAGTCCGCCTTCAGCACGCCATTGGCTTGCAGCCACTTGCCGGCCGGGCTGGATTCCTTGATGGAACCGGCCGGGGAGATGTGGTCGGTGGTGATCGAGTCGCCGAACACGCCCAGGGCGCGGGCACCGCTGATGCCGGTGGCAGCAGCCGTCGGTTCTTCGCTGAAGTTCTCGAAGAACGGCGGCTCGGCGATGTAGGTCGAGGTCGGCCAGTTGTAGACTTCGCCCTTGGCGACGCCCTTGATGGCTTCCCACAGCTTGCCCGGTGCGCCCTTCACATCGGCGTAGTTTTCCTTGAAGGTCTTGGCGTTCATGGCGAACTTCAGCAGCTTTTCGATCTCTTGCGAGGTCGGCCAGATGTCGCCCAGGTAGACGTTCTTGCCGCCCTTGCCCTTGCCGACCGGTTCGGTCATCAGGTCACGGGTGACATTGCCGGCGATGGCGTAAGCCACGACCAGCGGAGGCGAGGCCAGGAAGTTGGCGCGGATGTTCGGGTGGATACGGGCTTCGAAGTTGCGGTTGCCCGACAGCACGGCGGCCGCCACCACGTCGTTTTTGACGATGGCTTCGTTCATCGCCGGGGTCAGGTCGCCGGCGTTGCCGATGCAAGTGGTGCAACCGTAGGCGGTCACGCCAAAGCCCAGCTTTTCCAGGTAAGGCAGCAGGCCAGCCGCTTCCAGGTACTTGGTCACCACGCGCGAGCCAGGAGCCAGCGAGGTCTTGATGTGCGGGGCCACCTTCAGACCGGCTTCCACGGCCTTCTTGGCCAGCAGGCCGGCAGCCAGCAGCACGCTCGGGTTGGAGGTGTTGGTGCAGGAGGTGATGGCGGCGATCAGCACGTCACCGTTGTGCACATCCACGCCGTCGGCGTTCTTGTAGGACGCGGTCAGGTCTTCGGCCTTCTTGTTGAAGCCGTTTTCAGCGGTCGGCTTGGTGAAGAGGTCGGAGAAGGTGGACTTGACGTTGCCGATCTCGATGCGGTCTTGCGGACGCTTCGGACCTGCCAGCGACGGGGCGACGGTGCCCAGATCCAGCGAGACTTCCTGGGTGTAGTCGATCTGGCCGGCCTTGGGCACGCCGTACAGGCCTTGCGCCTTGAAGTAGGCTTCGAAGGCGTCGATCTCGGCCTTGGTGCGGCCGGTGCCCTTGAAGTAGTCGATGGTGGCGTCGTCAACCGGGAAGAAGCCCATGGTGGCGCCGTATTCCGGTGCCATGTTGGCGATGGTGGCGCGGTCGGTCAGCGACAGCGATTCGGTACCTTCACCGAAGAATTCGACGAACTTGCCCACGACCTTGGTCTGGCGCAGCAGTTCGGTGATGGTCAGCACCAGGTCGGTGGCGGTGACGCCTTCGCGCAGCGCGCCGGTCAGGTTCACGCCGACCACGTCCGGGGTCAGGAAGTAGACCGGCTGGCCCAGCATGCCGGCTTCGGCTTCGATACCGCCCACGCCCCAGCCGACCACGCCGATGCCGTTGATCATGGTGGTGTGGGAGTCGGTGCCGACCAGGGTGTCAGGGTAGTAGACACCGGTCTTGTTGTGCACGCCGCGTGCCAGGTATTCCAGGTTGACCTGGTGCACGATGCCGAAGCCCGGGGGCACCACGCCGAAGGTGTCGAAGGCTTGCATGCCCCACTTCATGAACTGGTAGCGCTCGTTGTTGCGCGAGAATTCCAGCTTCATGTTCAGGTCCAGCGCCTTCTTCTCGCGGAAGTGGTCGATCTGCACCGAGTGGTCCACCACCAGGTCCACCGGGACCAGCGGTTCGATGTTCTTGGGGTTCTTGCCCAGCTTGCTGGCGACGTTGCGCATGGCGGCCAGGTCGGCCAGCAGGGGCACGCCGGTGAAGTCCTGCAGCACCACGCGGGCTACCACGAAGGGGATCTCATCCACGCGGGCGGCCTTGGCACCCCAGTTGGCCAGTTGCTTGACGTGTTCTTCGGTGACCTTCTGGCCATCGCAGTTGCGCAGCACCGATTCCAGCACGATGCGGATCGACACCGGCAGACGCGAGATATTCACGCCCAGCGACTTTTGCAGGGCGGGCAGGGAGTAGAACTTGCCCTTCTTGGAACCGGAAATCGGGAATTCCTTCAGGGTGTTCAATGTGTTGCGAGACATGGCCTCTTCTCCTTAATTTGGCAATTTAGTGATGCTAGCTAGTCGAATCCGGTTTGCGCTGCAATGGTGAACTGCGGGGTGCTGCCTGATTCTGTGATTCTGTGTTGCTTGATACGCGATGAGCTGGCGGTTGCCTGCCGGCTCAGTTCTTCTGGGGTGCCGCGGCGACGGTGGCGGCCGGTGCTGCTTCGGCGGCCTTGATCTGCTCGGCGTTCTTGCATTCATTGGCCAGTTGCTGGCCCTTCTTGGAGTCCAGCAGCAGGCCCTTGGCCGGGATACCGATCCAGACCAGGCCCATCTTGCGGTTTTCGAAGCGGTTGGCACCGGTGGTGGTTTCCACGCGGGTCAGGCGGTGGATGCGCTTGTCCCAGCGGATGGCGATGTGCTTGTCGTCGGCTTCGTTCTTCCAGATGGTCAGCTTGTGGCCCATTTCGCACTGGAAGTCGGCCGACAGGGTGCCGCCCAGTTCGGGTTCGCTGTCGTCATCTTCGGCGTCGGAAGAGAACGGCATCTTGGCGGCGGGGGCTGCTGCAGCTGCAGCGGCGGCCTTCTTGGCCGGCGCCTTCTTGACGACCTTTTTCTTGGCGGCCGGTTTGGTATCGGTTTCAGCGTGCGCCGCAGTGATGCCGGCGGTGGCGAAGAGGGCGCCCAGCAGGGCGATGAGAGTCAGGTGCTTTTTCATGGACGTCGGTCGAAACAAGTTTACTGCGTGGTTGAGGGGGAGTCGCCGCGGGCGAACCAGGGTGCAGTCTCCGGCGGCAGCGCGATGCCGGTGGCGTGCGCGCGTTGCAGGATACTCCAGTAATAGCGATAACTGGCGCGGTCGTGCAGGTTGCCCTGATGCTGGATCGGGCCCCACTGCACCGCCTGCGCCTTGAGCAAGATCTGTGCCGCCAGGTCGGCTTCTTCCGTGGCAGGGGACAGGGCCTGCACGATCGGGCGAATCTGGTCCGGATGGATGCTCCACATCCGGGTATAGCCAAACTCCTGTGCCGCGCGGCGCGCATCGTCAGCCACAGCGGCGGGATTCTTGATGTCGGTGGTCACGTTGTGTGACGGCACCTTGCCGTGCGCATGGCAGGCGGCAGCAATTTCCAGCTTGGCGCGGCGCACCAGCGGATGGTCGAACTGTCCGGGCGAGCGCATGGCGCTGCCGGGAATGGCGCCGTAATGGGCCGACACGAAATCCATCACCCCGAACGACAGCGACTGCACCTGGGGCAGGGCGGCGATCTTGCCGGCGTCGGCCAGGGCACCATGGGTCTCGATCAAGACCTGCACCGGCAACTGCGCACGGCCGGCCGCATTGGCGGCACGGTTGATGCTCTCCAGGGCACGCAGCACGTCCTCGATGCCTTCAGGCTTGGGCAACATCACGTAAGCCAGCTCGCGCGCAGCGGCGCCACAGATGATGGCCACGTCCTGCTCGAAATGCGCATGGCCCACGTCATGCAGGCGCGCGCCGATGCGGCGGTGGACATTGCCGGGGCTTGCGATGAGCGAGGCGACCAGTTCGGCGTGCGCGGCTTCATTGCCGGCGGCAGCGCCATCTTCACAGTCGAAGGTGATGTCGAACAAGGGACCGAGCTCCTGCTGCAGGGCCATCGACTTGCGCATCAGCTTTTCGGAGCCGGCGTAGTGATCGCACACCGGAAGCGAAACCGGTTGCTGGGCACCTGGGAACAAGACCTGGGAAGGATGCATTGCTGCGAATGAGAGCGGGGTAAGGTTGTCGGAACGGGTGATGTCACGTACTGCAAAATACTGAAAACGGCCGGCGCGGCAGCCGGAAAGAGCCGCCGCGCCGTGGTCAGTTAGCCGACCAGATGCTTGACGCCTTCGCGCTCTTCCAGCAGTTCCTTGAGCGTGATGTTGATGCGCTCTTGCGAGAACTCATCGATCTCCAGGCCCTGGACGATCTTGTACTCACCGTTTTCGGTGGTCACCGGGAAGCCGAACATGGTGCCTTCGGGGATGCCGTAGGAACCATCGGAAGGGATGCCCATGGTGGTCCACTTGCCGTTGGTGCCCAGCACCCAGTCACGCACGTGGTCGATGGCGGCATTGGCGGCCGAAGCGGCCGAGGACAGGCCACGGGCTTCGATGATGGCGGCACCGCGCTTGCCGACGGTGGGCAGGAACACGTTCTTGTTCCATTCCTGGTCGTTGATGGTGTCCTTGACGGAAGCGCCATCGGCGGTCGCGAAGCGGTAGTCGGCGTACATGGTCGGCGAGTGGTTGCCCCACACGCACAGCTTTTCGATGGCCGAGACCGGCTTGCCGATCTTGGCAGCCACTTGCGACAGGGCGCGGTTGTGGTCCAGGCGCAGCATGGCGGTGAAGTTCTTGGCCGGCAGGTTCGGGGCCGACTTCATGGCGATGTAGGCGTTGGTGTTGGCCGGGTTGCCGACCACCAGCACCTTGACGTTACGGGATGCGACGGCGTCCAGTGCCTTGCCTTGCACGGTGAAGATCTGGGCATTGGCTTCCAGCAGGTCCTTGCGCTCCATGCCGGGGCCACGGGGACGGGCACCCACCAGCAGGGCGATGTCGGCATCCTTGAAGGCGGTCATCGGATCGCTGTGGGCGGTCACGCCAGCCAGCAGGGGGAAGGCGCAGTCGTCGATTTCCATGATGACGCCCTTGAGCGCCTTCTGAGCCTTCTCATCGGGGATTTCCAGCAGTTGCAGGATGACCGGCTGGTCTTTGCCCAGCAGATCGCCATTGGCGATGCGGAACAGCAGGGAGTAACCGATCTGACCGGCGGCGCCAGTGACGGCAACACGCATGGGGGCTTTAGCCATGTTGAATCTCCAAAAGAGGTGATGAAAAAAAGCATTCAGACTGCAGCGAAGCGCAGCTTGCGGTCGCGTCGCGCAAGGCGCGGCAGGGCCGTGTAGCGGTGGCTTCGGGTTTGCGCATGAAAATGCGCGACTTCCTCGAATTCTTGTTAGGCCGCCATGATACCGTCGAAAACGCAGCGAGTCAGTTGGTTTCGGGCCGGGCTCTGCCGACAAATCAAAAACCTGTCAAACTTGTGTTCTGCCTGCAGAAAACCACCGCATCGGAATGATCTTGATGAGAGCGATTCTCGTTATCGTCTACTGGCCGGTACATCGCTTCCTGCCTGCCTTGCGGCTCTTCAGGTTGCTCGCGAGTGTAGGCTTGCGAAAGACTGCTGTCAATCAATATCTTATGTCTTATATAAGACATATTATTGCCTAGTTTTTGCTGGACGCCGGAAGGAGTTTTGTGGTGAAATTCGAGGTTATGAGCTCGATCCTGCCCAATTCAAACAACGTCGACGCGCACGCCGCGGGGGCGGGTGTTGCCAGTCCGGCGCCCACCTTTAGTCCGTTGTATCAGCAGATCAAGGCGCTCATCATGCAGCGCCTCGAAGCCGGTGAGTGGAAACCCGGTGAGCTCATTCCCAGTGAAGTCGAACTGGGCAGCCGTTTCAAGGTCAGCCAGGGCACGGTGCGCAAGGCCATCGACGAACTGGCAGCCGAAAACCTGGTGGTGCGCCGCCAGGGCAAGGGGACCTTCGTCGCCACCCATCACGAGACCCAGGCGCAGTTCCGCTTCCTGCGGCTGATGGCCGACAGCGACGAGCCGCAGCGTCCCGAAAACAAGATCATCGAAGTCAAGCGCGTTCGCGCCTCGGCCGAAGTGGCCCGTCAGCTCGACATGAAGTCGGGTGACTCCGTCATTTTCATTCGCCGTGTAAAGTCCTTCAACGGCACTCCCATCATCCTCGAAGACATCTGGCTGCCTGGCGCCATCTTCAAGGGGCTGACGGCCGAGCGCCTCATGGAATACCGCGGGCCCTTGTATGGCCTGTTCGAGTCCGAGTTCGGCACGCGCATGATCCGTGCCGAAGAACGCATCCGTGCCGTCGGGGCGGATCCGGATGCCGCAGAGTTTCTGGGCGTAACGCCCCAAACGCCGTTGCTGAGTGTGGAGCGGGCTTCATTTACCTATGGCGACAAGCCGGTGGAAATGCGGCGCGGTCTGTACCTGACGACGAATCATCATTACCAAAGCGAGTTGAGCTGAGCAAACCGAAACCGGTCATGATCGGGTGCTGGCGGGTCCTGCCTGCCCAGCGCAGAAGGGCTGGTGTCAAGCCTTTTTGGCATGCTGCGAAGCGCAATAAAAGTTGATGGTGATTTCGAAAATCGGCGAAAATTGCATGATTGTTTTAAACTGAGGAGAACCTTGTATGTCTGAAGCCGCTAAACCACAACGGCCGCAATTTCGTAACATACACCTAACCCAAATTGCCGGCTATCGCATGCCTCTGGCAGCCATCGTCTCGATCATGCACCGCATCAGCGGTCTGTTCCTGTTCCTGATGCTGCCTTTCATCCTGTTCCTGCTGGACAGCAGCCTGCTCTCGGAAGGTACTTTCGCCTATCTCAAGGGCTTCGTCTCGGGCTGGTTCGTCAAGCTCGTCATCCTGGCACTTTCCTGGGCCTACCTGCATCACTTCTGCGCCGGCATCCGCCACCTGATCATGGACAACCACGTTGGCCTGGACAAGGACAGCGCACGCAAGTCCTCGGCAACTGTCCTGGTGGTCAGCATCGCGCTGATGATCCTGGTCGCATTGAAACTGTTCGGAGTGTTCTGAAAATGGCTGATAACAACATCGGACCCAAGCGCCTGGTCGTTGGCGCCCACTATGGCCTGCGTGACTGGCTGGCGCAACGCGCCACCGCCGTCGTGATGGCCGTCTACACCGTCATCCTGCTGGTGTGCTTCTTCACCTCGACCAATTTCAGCTACCAGGGCTGGGCGGCGCTGTTCTCGCATCAATGGTTCAAGGTGGCCACCTTTGCCGTGTTCATGGCGCTGTTCTTCCACGCCTGGATTGGCGTGCGTGACGCGCTGATGGACTACGTCAAGCCCGTTGGCACCCGTCTGTTCCTGCAAGTTGCCACTATCGTGTGGCTGATCGGTTGCGCGGGCTATGCCGCGCAGATTCTGTGGAGAAACTAATCGTGGCTGCTATCAAATCCGCCATCACTACCCGCCGCTTTGACGCGGTCATCGTCGGCGCCGGTGGCTCCGGCATGCGCGCCTCGCTGCAACTGGCCGAAGCCGGCCTGAATGTCGCTGTCCTGTCCAAGGTCTTCCCGACCCGCTCGCACACCGTGGCTGCCCAAGGCGGCATCGGCGCTTCGCTGGGCAACATGTCCGAAGACAACTGGTACTGGCACATGTTCGACACCGTCAAGGGTTCGGACTATCTGGGCGACCAGGACGCCATCGAGTTCATGTGCCGCGAAGCACCGAAGGCCGTCTACGAGCTGGAACACTTCGGCATGCCCTTCGACCGCAACCCGGACGGCACCATCTACCAGCGTCCTTTCGGCGGCCACACCGCCAACCTGGGCGAAAAGCCTGTGCAGCGTGCCTGTGCGGCCGCTGACCGTACCGGTCACGCGCTGCTGCACACCCTGTATCAGCGCAACGTGCGCGCCAAGACCCACTTCTTCGTGGAGTGGATGGCGCTGGACGTGATCCGCAACGAAGAGGGCGATGTCCTCGGCGTGGTGGCGCTGGAAATGGAAACCGGCGAAATCATGATGCTGCACGCCAAGACCACCCTGTTCGCCACCGGCGGCGCAGGCCGTATCTGGGCGGCATCGACCAATGCCTTCATCAACACCGGTGACGGCATGGGCATGGCCGCACGTGCCGGCCTGCCGCTGCAGGACATGGAGTTCTGGCAATTCCACCCGACCGGCGTGGCCGGCGCGGGCGTGCTGATCACCGAGGGCGTGCGCGGCGAAGGCGGCATCCTGATCAACAGCAACGGCGAACGCTTCATGGAGCGCTATGCGCCGACCCTGAAGGACCTGGCTCCGCGTGACTTTGTCTCGCGTTCGATGGACCAGGAAATCAAGGAAGGCCGCGGCGTCGGTCCCCACAAGGATCACGTGCTGCTGGATCTGCGCCACATCGGTGCCGACACCATCAAGAAGCGCCTGCCCTCGATTCTGGAAATCGCCCACAAGTTCGCCAACGTCGATGCGACCAAGGAGCCTATCCCTGTCGTGCCGACCATCCACTACCAGATGGGTGGCATCCCCACCAACATCCACGGCCAGGTGGTCGCGCCCAAGGGCGGTTCGATGAAGGAAGTGGTGCAGGGCATGTACGCCATCGGCGAATGCGCCTGCGTCTCGGTGCACGGTGCCAACCGCCTGGGTACCAACTCGCTGCTGGACCTGGTGGTCTTCGGCCGCGCAGCTGGCAACCACATCGTCGGCAGCCGCCTGCAGGACCAGAGCCACAAGCCGATCCCGGCCGGTGCCCTGGACCGCTCGCTGGAACGCATCGCGCACCTGGAAAGCAGCACCGGTTCCGAGCGCGTGCAGGACGTGGCCAACGACATCCGCGCCACCATGCAGAAGTACTGCGGCGTGTTCCGTACCGACGCACTGCTGCAGGAAGGCTACACCAAGATCATGGAGCTGGACGAGCGCCGCAAGCACGTCTCCTTCAAGGACAAGTCCAAGGTCTTCAACACCGCCCGCGTGGAAGCGCTGGAACTGGACAACCTGATCGAAACGGCCAAGGCCACCATCACTTCGGCCGCCGCCCGCAAGGAATCGCGCGGCGCCCACGCGCACAGCGATTACGAGCAGCGCGACGATGTGAACTGGCTCAAGCACACGCTGTGGTTCTCCGAGGGGAATCGTCTCGACTACAAGCCGGTCAACATGCAGCCGCTGACCGTCGAGACTTTCAAACCTAAAGCACGTACTTTCTAAGAGGTCGCAACATGACTCGCACCCTGAAATTCAAGATCTACCGTTACGATCCGGACAAGGACGACAAGCCGTACATGCAAGACCTGACGGTGGAACTGAAGCCCACCGACAAGATGCTGCTGGACGCCCTGCAACGCATCAAGTCCGACGTCGACGATTCCCTGGCGCTGCGCCGCTCCTGCCGCGAAGGTGTGTGCGGTTCCGACGCCATGAACATCAACGGCAAGAACGGCCTGGCCTGCATCACCAACCTGAACGAACTGACCGAACCCATCGTTCTGAAGCCGCTGCCTGGCCTGCCGGTGATCCGCGACCTGATCGTGGACATGACGAACTTCTTCAAGCAATACGACTCGATCAAGCCCTACCTGATCAACGATAGCATCCCGCCCGAGAAGGAGCGCCTGCAGTCGCCCGAACAGCGTGAAGAGCTCGATGGCGTCTACGAGTGCATCCTGTGCGCCTGCTGCTCGACTTCCTGCCCGTCGTTCTGGTGGAACCCGGACAAGTTCGTCGGCCCGGCCGGCCTGCTGCAAGCCTACCGCTTCATCGCCGACAGCCGCGACGAAGCCACCGGTGCGCGCCTGGACAACCTGGAAGACCCGTATCGCCTGTTCCGTTGCCGTTCCATCATGAACTGCGTCGATGTCTGCCCCAAGGGTCTGAACCCCAACAAGGCCATCGGCAAGATCAAGGAACTGATGGTGCGCCGTTCGGTGTAAGCCGGATCGGTGTGATGCCTGCCAGACCCGCCGTCCATGGCGGGTGGCAGCAAGGGGGAGCAGGGCTGGAAGCGGCTTCCCCGACCGGTTCCTTCGGTTTTGGTCCGGTTGAAGTGAATGGAAAGACTAGAAATGAGCGAGTTCATGACTGAACAGCGTCACCAGGATGATCCGGCCAAGCGGGCGCGACTGCGCTGGCGTGCGCGCCGCGGGCTGCTGGAGAACGATCTGATCCTCACCCGCTATCTGGATGCCAACGAGGCCCAGATGAGCGACGACGAGGTGGATGCCTTCTCGCGCCTGATGGACCTGACCGACAACGACCTGATGGACTTGCTGCTGGCCCGCAAGGAGCCGGAAGCGGCGGTTGACCTGCCCCAAGTGCATGCGTTGCTGAAGAAACTGCGTACTGCCTGACTGTTGCACGAATATTGCGCCTGGCCACAAGCCAGACCGATTTTGCCCGATCGCGGCCTGTTCCCACTCGCCACCCGGCGCATCTGAACCACGATGACGCCCGGCTTGCGGTCGCGGCGTTTGATTAACGGTTTCACCATCCCAGCAAAAGGAAAAGCTATGTCCAATACCGATATCAAAGCTACCCTGTCGTTCTCCGACGGCTCTCCGTCCGTAGATTTTCCTATCTACAAGGGCAGCATCGGCCCTGATGTGATCGATATCCGCAAGCTCTACGGCGCTACCGGCAAGTTCACCTATGACCCGGGCTTCATGTCCACCGCTTCCTGCAACTCGTCCATCACCTACATCGATGGCGACAAGGGCGAACTGCTGTACCGCGGCTACCCGATCGAACAGCTGGCGGTGAACTGCGACTTCCTGGAATCCTGCTACCTGCTGCTGCACGGTGAACTGCCCAACGCCACCCAGAAGGAAGAATTCGTCAAGACCGTGACCCAGCACACCATGGTGCACGAGCAGATGAACTTCTTCTTCCGTGGCTTCCGCCGCGATGCGCACCCGATGGCGGTGCTGACCGGCTCGGTGGGCGCACTGTCGGCCTTCTACCACGATTCGCTGGACATCTCCAACCCCAACCACCGCGAAGTCTCGGCCATCCGCATGATCGCCAAGCTGCCGACCCTGGTGGCGATGGCCTACAAGTACAGCATCGGCCAGCCCTTCGTGTACCCGCGCAATGACCTGTCCTACACGGCCAACTTCATGCGCATGATGTTCGCCAACCCGTGCGAAGAGTATCAGGTCAACGAAGTGCTGGTGCGCGCACTGGACCGCATCCTGATCCTGCACGCCGACCACGAACAGAACGCTTCGACCTCGACCGTGCGCCTGGCCGGCTCCTCCGGTGCCAACCCGTTCGCATGTATCGCCGCCGGCATCGCCTGCCTGTGGGGTCCTGCCCACGGTGGTGCCAACGAAGCTGCCCTGAACATGCTGGAGCAGATCGGCTCCGTCGAAAACATCCCCGAGTTCATCAAGCAAGTGAAGGACAAGAACTCCGGCGTGAAGCTGATGGGCTTCGGTCACCGCGTCTACAAGAACTACGACCCGCGTGCCAAGCTGATGCGCGAAACCTGCTACGAAGTCCTGAACGAACTGGGCCTGCACGACGACCCGCTGTTCAAGCTGGCCATGGAGCTGGAAAAGATCGCCCTGGAAGACGACTACTTCGTCTCCCGCAAGCTGTACCCGAACGTCGACTTCTACTCCGGCATCGTGCAGCGCGCCCTGGGTATCCCGACCTCGATGTTCACCTGCATCTTCGCCATGGCCCGTACCATCGGCTGGATCGCCCAGTGGAACGAAATGATTTCGGATCCGGAACAGAAGATCGGCCGTCCGCGTCAGCTGTTCGTGGGCTCGCCGCGTCGCGACGTCACCCCGATCGACAAGCGCTGATTGGCGGATGTTGTCCGTCTGCCTTGTCGGACGGACAACAAAGGCATCGCCAACGTCGCGTTTCCCGTCTTCCGGGAGTGTTTGGAGGAGGGCAGCGAGGCCCGCGCAGCAAGGCTTTGCGGGCGGGCGTTGGTGGGCGGAAATGCCCGTTGCTTCATGTTTCAAATAAAAAAGCGAATCCTTTAGGATTCGCTTTTTTATTTGATATTAGGAGATATAATTCCGATGCGCTGACTGGATGACACACAGAAGTTCAGGTAGACAAGGTCCTTCCCCACAACTTGATGCAATCCGCTAACCGGTCAGGCCGTGTCGCGGAAGGTGTAGAAACCCGCTAATCTCGCGAAGCGCGAAGAAAGGTGAGCAAATGACAAAGCTCTACGAGCAATACAACATCAACTCCTACCTGTTCGGTGGGAATGCTCCGTACATCGAAGAACTGTACGAAGCCTATCTGAACAACCCCGGCTCCGTCCCTGACAACTGGCGTGCTTACTTCGACGCCGTGCAACACGTCCCCGCCACCGACGGCTCCACCCGTCCTGATGTGGCCCACGCTCCGGTGATCGCTTCCTTCGCCGAACGTGCCAAGCAAGGCCCGATCCGCACCGTCATCGCATCCGCCGACTCCGACATGGGCCGCAAGCGCGTCGCTGTCACCCAGCTGATCGCCGGCTACCGTGACCTCGGTTCCCGTTTTGCCAACCTGGACCCGCTGCAACGCCAGGAACGCCCCAACATCCCCGAACTCGATCCCTCCTTCTACGGCTTCACCGATGCCGACATGGACATCGTGTTCAACATCAACAACACCTACTTCGGCCCGGAAACCGCTTCCCTGCGCGACCTGCTGCAGATGCTGCGCGACACCTACACGCGCTCCATCGGTGCCGAGTTCACCTACATCTCCGACATGTCGGAAGTGCGCTGGCTGGAAGAGCGCCTGGAGCCGACCCGTGCCGTGCCCAGCTTCTCCTCCGACAAGAAGAAGCATATCCTGGAGCGCCTGACCGCCGCTGAAGGCCTGGAGCGCTACCTCCACACCAAGTACGTCGGCCAGAAGCGCTTCTCGCTGGAAGGTGGCGAGTCCTTCATCGCTTCCCTGGATGAAACCATCCAGCGCGCCGGTGAAAAGGGCGTGCAGGAAATCGTGATCGGCATGGCCCACCGCGGCCGTCTGAACGTGCTGGTCAACATCCTGGGCAAGACCCCGCAGGAACTGTTCTCCGAATTCGAAGGCCGTCACGCTGACGACCTGCCGGCCGGTGACGTCAAGTACCACCAAGGCTTCTCCTCGGACGTGTCGACCCCTGGCGGCCCGGTCCACCTGTCGCTGGCCTTCAACCCGTCCCACCTGGAAATCGTCAACCCGGTGGTCGAGGGTTCGGTCAAGGCGCGTATGGATCGCCGCGGCGACAAGGATGGTTCGCAAGTGCTGCCGATCCTGGTGCACGGCGATGCCGCCTTCGCCGGCCAAGGCGTGGTGATGGAAACCCTGAACCTGGCACAGACCCGTGGCTACGGCACCGGTGGTACCGTTCACATCGTCATCAACAACCAGATCGGTTTCACCACTTCCGATCCGCGCGACTCCCGTTCGACCCTCTACTGCTCGGACGTGGTCAAGATGATCGAAGCCCCGGTGCTGCACGTCAACGGCGATGATCCGGAAGCCGTCGTGTTCGCCACCCAGATCGCTGTCGACTACCGCATGAAGTTCAAGAAGGACATCGTGGTCGACATCATCTGCTTCCGCAAGCTGGGCCACAACGAGCAAGATACCCCTGCTCTGACCCAGCCGCTGATGTACAAGAAGATCGCCCAGCACCCTGGTACCCGCAAGCTGTACGCCGACAAGCTGGTGACCCAGCAGACCATCCCCGCCGATGGCGGCGAAGAGCTGGTCAAGGCTTACCGCGCTGCGATGGATGCAGGCAAGCACGCCATTGATCCGGTACTGACCAACTTCAAGAGCAAGTACGCCGTCGACTGGCTGCCGTTCCTGAATCGCAAGTGGACCGATGCGGCTGAAACCGCCGTGCCGCTGGCCGAGCTGAAGCGCCTGGCCACCAAGATCACCACCGTGCCGGAAGGCTTCAAGGTCCACTCGCTGGTCGAGAAGGTCTTGAACGATCGCGCTACCATGGGCCGTGGTGAAATGAACCTGGACTGGGGCATGGGTGAACACCTGGCCTACGCCAGCCTGGTTTCCTCCGGTTACGCCGTGCGCCTGACCGGTCAGGATGCCGGCCGTGGCACCTTCACCCACCGTCACGCCGTGCTGCACGACCAGAACCGCGAACGTTGGGATGCCGGTACCTTCATCCCGCTGCAGAACGTGGCTGAAAACCAGTCCACCTTCACCGTGATCGACTCGGTGCTGTCCGAAGAAGCCGTGCTGGCCTTCGAATACGGCTACTCGACCGCTGAACCGAACACCCTGACCATCTGGGAAGCCCAGTTCGGCGACTTCGCCAACGGTGCCCAGGTCGTCATGGACCAGTTCATCAGCTCCGGCGAAGTGAAGTGGGGCCGTGCTTCGGGCCTGGTGCAGATGCTGCCCCACGGCTACGAAGGCCAGGGTCCGGAACACTCCTCGGCACGTATCGAGCGTTACCTCCAGCTGTGCGCCGACAACAACATGCAGGTCGTGCAGCCCACTACCGCTGCGCAGATCTTCCACCTGCTGCGTCGCCAGATGATCCGTCTGTTCCGCAAGCCGCTGATCATCATGACCCCGAAGTCGCTGCTGCGTAACAAGGACGCCGGTTCGCCGCTGTCCGACCTGGCCAAGGGTTCGTTCCAGACCGTGATTCCGGAAGTCGATGAAACCATCGACGCCAAGAAGGTCAAGCGCATCGTCGCTTGCTCGGGCAAGGTGTACTACGACCTGGTCAACGCCCGCAAGGAACGTGGCCAGACCGATACCGCCATCATCCGCGTCGAGCAGCTGTATCCGTTCCCGCACAAGGCCTTCGCGGCCGCGTTGAAGCAGTTCCCCAACTTCAACGAACTGGTGTGGGCCCAGGACGAGCCGCAGAACCAGGGCGCATGGCTGCAGATCCAGCACAACATCTTCGAGAATCTCTCCGAAGGTCAGAAGCTGGCCTATGCAGGCCGCCCGGCCAGCGCCTCGCCGGCCGTCGGTTACTACGACAAGCACTACGCACAGCAAAAGGCGCTGATCGAAACCGCCTTCGCCAAGCTCAAGGGCTTTGTGCTGACCAAGTAATCATCGATGCAAACGGGGCGCGCTGCGAGGGCAGTGCGTCCCTGTTTCCATAAGAACGAAATCACCCGAAAATCGGAGAATCCTGAAAATGGCTCAAATCGAAGTAAAAGTCCCGCAGTTGTCGGAATCCGTTGCCGAAGCAACCCTGCTGCAATGGCACAAGAAGGTTGGCGAACCGGTGGCCCGTGACGAAAACCTGATCGACATCGAGACCGACAAGGTCGTGCTGGAACTGCCCTCGCCGGACGCCGGCGTGATCACCCAGATCATCAAGGCCGACGGTGCCACCG
>NZ_DBIC01000111.1:0-4332 GCF_002296545.1 Herbaspirillum sp. UBA812
GGTTGGCTGCTGTCGTTGCGTACCGTGCCGCGCAGCCAGAAGGCAGCGTTGCTGTAGCCCTCCTGCAGCATGGGGACGGCAATGGTTTCCCATTGCGTACTGTCGAGGACCGCCGTCAGTACTGCGCGGCCGTCGGCGTCGCGCAGCACGTGTACTTGCGGCGTGATGACCAGACGCGAAGCGATGCCTGCCAGTTCGATGGACGGCAGCGCCGGCGTGGCCCGCACAGCTTGGGGCAGCAGGCTCCAGAGCAACAACGATGGCCACAGCAGCGCTGTGCGCAGAGGTGACATCGTCCTCTCGTCAGCGCCGGAACTGGCTGGGCGGCATGCCGAAGCGTTCGCGGAAGGCCGTGGAGAAATTGGCCGTGTTGCTGTAGCCCAAGGCCAGTGCGATGGCCCCGATGTCGAGGGTGCTTTCGGAGAGCAGGCGGCGCGCTTCCTTCATGCGCTCCTCGCGCAGGAAGTCGAAGACGGTGACGCCGGCGCAATGCTTGAAGGCGCTGGACAGGCGGCGCGCATTGGTGCCGACCGCAGCGGCCAGGGCATTGAGTCCCAGCGGCTGGTCCAGCTTGTCCATCATGAGCCGGCGCGCGGCCTGGAACAAGACCATGTCGAAAGTGCTGGAGCCGCCCTGCGTTGCGGAACCGGTGGGCGTCTGCGTGATCGGCGGCAGGTCCGCATGCAGGGTTGAACGCAGATGCACGCACAGGCGCAGCCGCACCTCCTCGAAATCGAAGGGCTTGGTGATGTAGTCCACCGCGCCCACGCTCAGGCCATTGACCTTTTCCTCGGTGGACGCGGCGGCCGAGAGGAAGATCAGCGGGATGTTGCGCGTGCAGGAATTGGCCTTGAGCAGACGGGCGCTGGTGAGTCCGTCGTAGACCGGCATGCGGATGTCCATCAGGATCAGGTCCGGCCGCACGGTCTGCGCCTTGCGGTAGCCATCCTGTCCGTCGCGTGCCACGTAGAGCCGCGCGCCATGGCGCAGCAGGAAGTCCGACAGCAGCATGCGATCTTCCTCGGCGTCGTCGACGACCAGGATGCGCTGTCCGGACAAAGGCCCGGCATAGACCGGGTGGATTGATTTGTAGACCATGTTCGCCTCATCTTGAATGAGCGGGACGTTACCGCGAAAATTCGAAGACACGAAGCGAAAATGGCCGCCCTGAAAATATTTTTCCCGCGATCAAAACTCTGCGGTGGATGAGCAAAACATCGACGAGAAATTCATCGAAAAAGTTCTATATCGACGACAGGGAGGACGCTGCGCCAGCCGCCCGGGAGCGAAGAAATGAGCGCCGCTGACGAGGCCCGCCTGGAAAAAATGAGAGCGCATAGCGACCTGCTGAGAAATGCTTCCCGCATCGGTGAAGCGATGGATGTCGTCGCACCAAAATATTTTTCCTTGCACCAGAAAGATGAGACCGGTTCGCAATACCTGCAGGTAAAAATGGAGTGCGTCTTGCGCTAAATTCTTTTCCCGTCATCGGGCTCGCCGACGCTGCAGCAGCACGCCCGGCGGCGAGGTGATGACACCACGAACCCGTGCCCGCAGCAGGTGCGCGGCGTGACGGGAAACGCAATGACATCAGGGGAAATCGCAATGGCCACTATTCTGTTGGTTGAAGACATTTTGAGACACGACCGCAACGCTTGCCTGGCCCGCTTTCTGGAAGACCAGGGGCACAAGGTCAGCCGGGTGATGGCGGATGGTGAGGAATTGCTCGCGCCGCTGCAGGATGGCGACATCGCCATCATCCACCTAGGGCGAGCCAGCGCCGCCGGTTATGCGCTGACGCAGCGGCTGCGCAGTAGCAATGCGCGCATGGGCATCCTGCTGCTGGCCTCCGAGCACGAGAGTGTGACGGTGCGCATTGCCGGCCTCGAACGCGGTGCCGACTTCTGTGAAGCGCTGCCGCAGCGACTGGAATTGCTCAACGCCTATATCGAGACCATGTTGCGCCGGGTAGCGCCACAGGCGTGGCAGCTGGATGTGGCCGCACGCACGCTGCGCGCGCCGCATCACGATGCGGTGGAAATCAATTCGCGCGAAGTGGCGCTGTTGAAGGCGCTGGCCAGCAGCGCCCGCCATGCCGCTGACCGTTGCGCCATTGCCCATGCCTTCGGCGTGGAGTGGGTCAGCTTCGACGAGCGGGTGCTGGAGAAGACCGTCAGCCGCCTGCGCCGCAAGTGGCGCGACAGCACCATGTACGATTTGCCGCTGCGCACCTTGCACGGCGTGGGCTACTGTTTTACGGAAGCGATTCAGGCCTGCTAAGGTTCCCGCTGCGGGAGATCAGACCTGGCGCGCCTGCTGCTGGTTGCCGGCCACCACGAACTTGCCGGCACCCAGGTGATGCAGGGTGTGGAGGTCGGCATTGTCCGCCGTGAAGTTCCAGTGGCCGTTCTCGAAGATGCGGGCATCGGCGGCGGCACTGACGACTTCCGCGAACAGGGTGTCGTAGGCATCCTCGGTCTGGCCCTGCGGCAACCAGCGGCATTCCAGCCAGGCGGCGCAGCCTTGTTCCAGGACCGGCATGCCCAACACCGGACCGCTGGTGGCCGCGATCCGGTGGCGCGCGAACTTGTCTTCGTCGCGGCCACTGGTGCTGCCGACCGCGTAGCTCAGATCCATCTGTGCCGCACCGGGGATGATGAGGCCGAAGCTGCCCGATTGCCTGATCAATTCGCGTGTGAAGGTGCTCTTGTCGATCACCACGGCGATGCGCGGCGGCGTGAACTCCACCGGCATCGACCAGGCCGCTGCCATGATGTTGCGGCGACCCTCATGGGCGCTGGTGATGAGCACGGTCGGGCCGTGGTTGATGAGGCGACTGGCGTGTTCCAGTGCGACGGGGCGGAAGTGGCTGGCTTGTGACATGGACTCCTCGTGCGATAGGAAAATTGGCAAACGCCAAGGATGACACAGAACGCACAGCCTCGCCGGATGCGCGGCAGCAAGCGAGCGCCCAAGAAAAACGGGAGCCTGAGCTCCCGTTGCGTGCGGCATGCCTTGCTGCGGACTGCCTTACTTGCCCCAGCTCAGGACCATCGGGTCCAGGCGGCGCGCCACGCGCAGCAGGCCTTCGCGCACCTTGGGGTGCATCGGGGCTTGCGGATGGCGCAGCATGTCGGACTTGATCACGCCGCCTTCGAGCATCAGCGCCTTGCAGGCGGCCAGGCCGCACTGACGGTTCTCGTAGTTGATCAGCGGCAGCCACTGCATGTACAGCTCGGCGGCCTTCTCGGTATCGCCCGCGAAATACGCATCGACGATCTTGCGGATACCGTCCGGATAGCCGCCACCGGTCATGGCACCGGTCGCACCGCCATCCAGGTCGGGGATCAGGGTGATGGCTTCTTCGCCATCCCACGGGCCGACCACGGCGTCGCCGCCCAGCTCGATCAGTTCGCGCAGCTTGGAGGCGGCACCGGCGGTCTCGATCTTGAAGTAGGAGACATTGGCGATCTCCTTGGCCATGCGCGCCAGGAAGGGGGCCGACAGCGGCGTGCCGGCGACCGGTGCATCCTGGATCATGATGGGGATGTCGATGGCATCGGAGACGCGGCCATAGAACTCGTAAATCTGTTTTTCCGAGACACGGAAGGTGGCACCGTGATACGGCGGCATCACCATCACCATGGCGGCGCCGGCATCCTGCGCGGCACGGCTGCGCTCGGCGCAGATCTGGCTGCCGAAGTGGGTGGTGGTGACGATCACGGGGATGCGGCCGGCCACATGCTTCAAGACCGTGTCCTGCACCAGCACGCGCTCTTCGTCGGAGAGTACGAATTGCTCGGAGAAGTTGGCCAGGATGCAGATGCCGTTGGAGCCAGCATCGATCATGAAGTCGATGGCGCGCTTCTGGCCTTCCAGATCGAGCTTGCCGTTTTCGTCAAAGATGGTCGGGGCGACCGGGAATACGCCGCGGTAAATGGGGGTGCTCATGGAGTCTCCGTCGTGGTTGTCATGGGCCATCACAGCGATGGCGGTGTGCAATGGCGCTGAATATACGTGGGGCCCGATGGACTGTATAGTGAAGACTTTCCATCATGTGATCGCTTTTTGGAATCACCCATGAAACCCGCGCCCAGCCAGCAAAGCCTCAACAGTCTCCTGTCCCGCCTGCGCATGAAGCAGCTGCAGCTGCTCATCGCCCTGGACGATCATCAATCCCTGCACAAGGCCTCCAGCGCCCTGGCCATGACGCAGTCGGCGGCCAGCAAGTCGCTGGCCGAGCTGGAATCGATGCTGGATGCGCAATTGTTCGAGCGCACCAAATCGGGTCTGATCCCCAACCAGTTCGGCCATTGCGTGATCCGCTATGCG
>NZ_DBIC01000111.1:4622-11708 GCF_002296545.1 Herbaspirillum sp. UBA812
GGCCATTGCGTGATCCGCTATGCGCGTCTGATGGCGACCGATCTCGGGTCGCTCTGCGAAGAGATGGCGCAGATCCGCTCCGGACGCGGCGGACGGCTGGCCATCGGGGCGGTGATGGGGGCCTTGCCGGAACTGGTGGTGCCGGCGGTGGATGCCTTGCAGCGGCGCCATCCGGAGCTGTCCATCGATATCGTCGAAGAGACCAGCGTGCAGTTGCTGAGCCGGCTGGACGAAGGCCATCTGGATTTGCTGGTGGCGCGCGCGAGCGTCTCGGACAACCCGGGAAAGTATCACTACCAGCCCTTGTCGGAAGAGCCGCTGTCGGTGGTGGTCTCGGGCGAGCACCCGCGCCCGCGCGGCAGGCAGATGAGCCTGGCGGCGCTGGCCGGCTATCGCTGGGTTACCTATCCCAGCCACATGCCGCTGCATGCGGTGCTGGAGCGCGAAATGGACCTGGCCGGGGTGAGCATGCCGGGCAATGCGATCTCCACCGCCTCCACCTTCGTGACGGTGGCCTTGCTGCAGCAGGGGACCGACATGGTCTCGATCCTGCCCACGGCGGTGGCGGAGATGTTCGTCAAGCGCGGCATGCTGCGCATCCTGCCGGTGAAGCTGCGGTCGATGTCGCAGACCATCGGCATTGTCACGCGCAAGGGCGGGCAGTTGTCCAGGGCGGGGGAGGCATTCGTGGACTTGTTGCGCCCAAGACTCCGGATTGCCTGAGCTTGTCCGCTGGCACGGGGCTGATCTCCAGCTAACCGTTTTTCCTCATCCCCACTTCAATGCGCAAAGCTTCACCTGCGCCGCCCAGGCGGTCGCGGGAAGGGCGCGTTCGCCCTTCTGCATGCCCCTGGACGGATCCTGCCCTCGCCGCAAACCGCCGTGCGATGGTGGATACCGGCCGTGGTGAAAGGATATTCACCTCAGCCATGCAAAAAATTGAGGCATCACCAATATGGTGTAATGGTATAGTGATTATACCAGTTGGCGTTCTCCGGATTCTCGGATGGGTTGCCTGCTGGCAAAGACGAAGAAGCTCAAAGAAATAATAAAGAAACAACCAAGGCAGCCAGGCGACCGCGAGGCGCACAGCCCCCGCGTTTCCTGGCCACACCCGCAGAGGTTGTCGTTGAACAGGCACAGCCTCTCAACCCGACAGGAGACAAGACAACAATGGAGACGCCCCAAAGCGCCGTCGAAAGATCGGCCATCCGCAAGGTCGCAATGCGGCTCGTGCCCTTCGTGGGCCTGATGTTTTTCATCAACTTTCTGGATCGCACGGCGATCTCGTTTGCCGGACCCAACGGCATGAGCCGTGACCTGGCCCTGACCGCCGCCCAGTTCGGGTTTGCGGCCGGGGTCTTCTTCATCGGCTACGTGCTGCTGGAAATCCCCAGCAACCTGGCCTTGCACAAGTACGGCGCGCGCCGCTGGCTGGCCCGCATCATGGTCACCTGGGGCATCGTGGCGCTGCTCTTTACTTGGGTCAGCAGCGTGGAGGGTCTGTACGTGCTGCGCTTCCTGCTGGGGGTGGCCGAGGCAGGCTTCTTCCCCGGTGCCATCCTCTACCTGAGCCTGTGGGTCCCCGCGCGGCACCGCAGCCATATCCTGGCGCTCTTTTACCTGGCCCAGCCGCTGACCATCGTCATCGGTGCGCCGGTGGCGGCCCTGCTGATCGAGGCGCACGGCCTGTTCGGGCTGGAAGGCTGGCGCGTGATGTTTGCCGGGGTGGCGCTGCCGGCCATCGTGGTGGGCGTGATCGCCTGGTTCTACCTGGCCGACCGGCCGGCCGATGCCAAATGGCTGGACCCGGCCGAGCGCAAATGGCTGACCGCCGCCCTGCAGGCCGAACAGAGCAGCAAGCGCGTCGAGCACGTGGCCCATGCCGGTGCCGCGCTGAAGAATCCGCGCGTATGGCTGCTGGCGCTGGTGTATTTCGGGCTGATCTATGGCCTCTATGCGCTGGCCTTCTTCCTGCCGACCATCATCGGCGGCTTCGAAGCGCAGTTCGGCAGCAAATTCAATGTCTTCCAGAAAGGCCTGATCACGGCCATTCCCTACCTGCCGGCCGCCTTCGCGCTGTTCCTGTGGAGCCGCGACGCCACCCGGCGCGGCGTGCGCAGCTGGCACGTCGGGCTGCCCGCCCTGTTGGGTGCCATCAGCATCCCGGCCGCACTCTACATGCAGAGCCCGGCCACCACGGTACTGGCCATCACCGTGACCGCCTGCGCCATCTTCTCGGCCTTGCCGGCCTTCTGGTCGATTCCGGCGCGCTTCCTCTCGGGGGCGGCTGCGGCGGCAGGCATTGCGCTGATCAATACCGTAGGCAATGCAGCCGGGTTCATGGCGCCCTTCATCACCGGTGCCATCAAGGATGCCACCGGCAACTACCAGGCACCGATGTTCGTGGTGGGTGCGCTCATGGCGGTATCGGCCCTGGTGATCTTCGCCATCGGCGCCGGCGCCCGGCAAGAGGCCAGCGAGTTGCAGGGACGCGTGATCGCCGAGTGAGGTCGGCGCACGCAAAGAATCGGCCCGTTCAATGCACGAACGGGCCGCCAACGATCACAGGAGAACTGAAATGAAGGAAAAAATTGCACTCTTCGGCGCAGGCGGCAAGATGGGCGTGCGCCTGGCGAAGAACCTGAAGAAATCCGACTACCGCGTGGCTCACGTGGAAGTGAGTGCAGCCGGCCAGCAGCGCCTGCGCGACGAAGTCGGTGTCGAGTGCGTCAGCATCGATGCCGCGCTGGACAATGTGGACGTGGTCATCCTGGCCGTGCCCGATACCCTGATCGGCAGGGTCGCCGCCGAGATCTCGCCCAAGCTGCGCGCCGGCGTAATGGTGATGACCCTGGACGCCGCGGCACCCTTCGCCGGCCACCTGCCGGACCGGCCGGACCTGGTCTACTTCGTGGCGCACCCCTGCCATCCGCCCATCTTCAACGATGAAACCACGGCCGAAGGACGGCGCGATTTCTTCGGCGGCGGCGCGGCCCGGCAATCGATCACCAGCGCCCTGATGCAGGGACCGGAGTCGGCCTTCGACCTCGGGGAAGACGTGGCCAAGGTGATCTACCAGCCCATCCTGCGCAGCTATCGCCTGACCGTGGAACAGATGGCCATCCTGGAGCCGGGGCTGTCGGAGACGGTCTGCGCCACGCTGCTCTACGCGATGAAGCAGGCCATGGACGAGACCGTGCGCCGGGGCGTACCGGAAGAGGCGGCGCGCGACTTCCTGCTGGGCCACATGAATATCCTGGGCGCGGTGATCTTCAAGGAGATCCCGGGCGCGTTTTCGGACGCCTGCAACAAGGCCATCCAGAACGGCTTGCCGCGCCTCTTGCGCGATGACTGGCTCAAGGTCTTCGACCACGACGAGATCGCGGAGAGCATCCGCCGCATCACCTGACCAGGAGCGCGCATGGAACGCATCTACGCCAGCTACTGGCTGGAAACCGGCGACGATCCGGCCCGCGCGGCCGAGGTCATCGCAGGCGAACAATCCAGCGGCACCTTCGTGGCCCTGGCTACCGAAACGCCCGCCCTGAAGGAGCGCTCCGGGGCGCGGGTGGAAAAGCTGGAGATCCTTGGCCACAGCACCACCCCCAGCCTGCCCGGCGGCATGCCCGCTGCGCGCTATACGCAGTGCCGGCTGGAACTGTCCTGGCCGCTGGAAAACACCGGCGCCTCGCTGCCCAACCTGATGTCCACGGTGGCCGGCAACCTGTTCGAACTGCGCCAGGTTTCGGGCTTGCGCCTGACCGGGCTGCGCTTGCCGCGCGCTTTCGTGGAGGCCTATCCCGGCCCCGCCTTCGGCATTGCCGGTACGCGCAAGCTCACTGGCGTCACCCATGGCCCGCTGATCGGCACCATCATCAAGCCCAGCATCGGCTTGTCGGTCGAGGAGACGGTAGAGCAGGTGCGCGAACTGGTGGCCGGTGGCATCGATTTCATCAAGGATGATGAATTGCAGGCCGATGGCGGGCGCTGTCCGTTCGATGAGCGGGTGCGGGCAGTGATGCGGGTGGTCAACGAGCACGCCGAGCGTACCGGCAAGAAGGTGATGGTGGCCTTCAACCTGTCCGGCGACCTTGACCAGATGCGCCGCCGCCACGACCTGGTGCTGGCCGAAGGCGGTACCTGCGTGATGGCGGTGCTGAACTCCATCGGCCTGGTCGGCTTGCAGGAATTGCGCCGCCATGCGCAGTTGCCGATCCACGCGCACCGCGCCGGCTGGGGCTATCTCACGCGCAGCCCGCAACTGGGCTGGGACTACGCACCGTGGCAGCAGCTGTGGCGACTGGCCGGGGCCGACCACATGCACGTCAACGGCTTGCGCAACAAGTTCAGCGAGCCGGACGACAGCGTCGTCGCCGCTGCGCGCTCGGTACTGCAGCCGGTGGTGCCGGGGGTGGAGATGGTGAGCACCATGCCGGTGTTCAGCTCGGGCCAGACCGGCCTGCAGGCGGCCGACACCTACGAGGCCATCGGCTGCGCCGACCTGATCCACACGGCCGGTGGCGGCATCTTTGGCCATCCGCAAGGCGTGGCCGCGGGGGTGCAGGCGCTGCGCGAGGCCTGGGTGGCCGCCATCGAAGGCGTGCCGCTGCAGCAGCATGCGGGCAAGCATCCGGCCTTGCAGGCGGCGCTGGAGTTCTGGAAATGAGCCTGCTGCCCGATCATGACGGCCTGCCGCCGGGTTTGCTGCTGGCGTATTACGGCGATGATTTCACCGGCTCCACCGATGCCATGGAGGTGATGAGTGCGGCCGGCTTGTCCACGGTGCTGTTTTTGCGCACGCCCGATGCGGCCTTGCTGGCGCGCTTTCCCGAGGCCCGCTGCATCGGCATCGCGGGAGCCTCGCGCGGACGTTCGCCGCAGTGGATGGACGAACACCTGCCCGCACCCTTTGCCACGCTGGCTTCGCTGCGCGCGCCGCTGATGCAGTACAAGGTGTGCTCCACCTTTGATTCCTCGCCGGCCATCGGCTCCATTGGCCGCGCCATCGACCTGGGCGTGCGCCACATGGCGGGCGACTTCTCCCCCATGATCGTGGGGGCGCCACGGCTGAAGCGTTATCAGGTTTTCGGCAACCTGTTTGCGGCTGTTGACGGTGAGGGCCATCGGCTCGATCGCCATCCCACCATGGCCCGTCATCCCGTCACGCCCATGGACGAGTCCGATTTGCGCCGCCATCTGCGGCACCAGACGGCTCGCCGCATCGAACTGGTGGACATGCTGCAGTTGCGCGAGGGGGGCGAGGCCGCGCATGCGCGCCTGCCTTCCTTGCGTGGCAAGGATGTGCCGGTAGTGATGATCGATGTGCTCGATGAGGAGACCCTGCGCGAAGCCGGGCGGCTGGTCTGGGAAGGGCGCGGGGCGGGGGTCTTCACTGCCTCTTCATCAGGTTTGCAATATGCGCTCACGGCTTATTGGCGCGCACGCGGCTGGATCGCTCCCCAAGCTGGACTGCCGCAGGCGGGCCCGGTACCGGTGATCGCGGCCGTCAGCGGCAGCTGCTCGCCGGTCACCGCAGGGCAGATCGGCTGGGCGCGCGAACATGGCTTCGTGTGCCTGCGCATGGACTTGGCGGCGGTCTTGTCCGAGGCCACGCAGGAGGCGGAACTGGTACGGCTGGTCACGGCCGCCGCGGCGGCGCTGCAGGAACGGCGTAGTCCCCTGGTGTTTTCGGCGGAAGGGCCAGACGATCCCTGCGTGAGCGGCTTTGACGGGATTGCGGCTGCTGCAGGGCTGACGCGCCCGGAGGCAGCGCAAAAGGTAGGCATGGCACTGGCGGCCACCATGCGCCGGCTGCTCGAAGCGAGCCACCTGCAACGCATCGCCATTGCCGGCGGCGACAGCTCGGGCGAGGTAGCTAGTGCGCTCGATATTGCCGCGCTGTCGGTCTGTGCCGGACTGGCACCGGGGGCACCCTTGTGCCGGGCATGGTCGGATCATCCGGGACGCGACGGACTGGAGCTGGTACTCAAGGGGGGGCAGGTCGGCGCACGTAGCTTCTTCGGCGACGTGCTGGAGGGCCGGCGCAGCTGAAAGAGGAGGTTGGTTGGACGGCCGCAATCACAGTGCTGGCGCGGGATTGTGGTAGAGTGCGCGTCCAACGAAACCTACAAACGAGACAGTGCAGCCATGCCGGAACCGATACAGCGACGCAAGCTATACCAGGAAGTCCTGGAGCGCCTGATGGCGCGCATTCATCAAGGGGAATTTCCGCCGGGGACCCAGTTGCCTTCCGAACGCGACCTGATGGACCAGTACGGCGTGGGCCGCCCGGCCGTGCGCGAAGCGCTGCAGGCCATGGAGCGCTCCGGCTTCGTGGAAATTGCCCATGGTGAACGGGCGCGCGTGGTCGATCCCACGGCCGACCGCCTGATCGCCCAGATCGCGGCCGGTGCCCAGCATCTCTTGCGTACCAAGCCGGACATGCTCAGGCATATGAAGGAAGCGCGCGTTTTCCTGGAAACCAGCACCGCCCGCATGGCGGCCGAACGCGCCACCGAGGAGCAGGTCGCGCGCCTGCGCGAGGCCATCGCCGCACACCGCGCCTCGATGGTCAACCTGGAGGAATTCATCGAACGCGACATGGCTTTCCATCGCGAGATCGCCGACATCAGCGGCAATCCCATCTTCCCCTCGGTCGTGGAGTCGATGTTCCGCTGGGCCAGCGAGTTCTACACCACCCTGGTGCGCGCCCCCGGCGCGGAAGAACTGACCCTGGCCGAGCACCAGCGCATCGTCGACGCCATTGCCGCGCATGACGGCGAAGCCGCCGCCGACGCCATGCGTGCGCACCTGATGCGGGCCAATGACCTGTACCGGGAGCTGGGCCAGCAGTAAAGGGGAGGCGGCCCTAACGCAGCATGCCGTGCCAGGTCGGCTGTTTTCCTTCGTGATAATAAGGGCGGGTCAGCGGTGCCGACATCACCGCCGCATCGGCCAGCACCGTGACCGTGAACAGGCCCGGCGGGCCGTCATAGCGGCGGCAGGCCTGGGCTGAATTGCGGTTGTTGTGCATGTCCACCACCAGCAGGCGCTTCTCCTCTTCGCTCATGCCCGGCGTGGGCG
>NZ_DBIC01000169.1:0-3263 GCF_002296545.1 Herbaspirillum sp. UBA812
CCAGCTTGCGCCCGCCCAGCAGGCCGCCCTTGGCGTTGATCTCGTCGATGGCGATGCTCATGCCGCGCGTCAAGGCTTCGCCGGCCTGGGCCGACTGGCCGGAGAGGGCCGTGACCAGGCCGATCTTGATGGGGTCGGCGGCCAGTGCCAGCGGCGACAGCGCGGCGGCGAGGGTGGCGGCTGCGGCGGCGATGAGGGTACGGCGGGTCAGGCGAATCATGGTGTTGCCTCCATAAGGTTCCGAGAAGTAAGTGTGTGGCTTTGCCCGGCATGACTTATGCAAGGGCTATGCCAAGCGCAGCAGGAAGGCTTAATTTTTGCCGACAATATCTCTCTAATAGTGGCGGCATTAAATACGGCATATTGCTGCTGATCGGATATTTAACTTGCATTCAATAATGCACAATGCTTGTGCAAACCATGGAGAAAATGATGCACGCCGCACCATCATCAATCACCGGGCAGGGAACAACCCTGCCTCCCCTGCCCTATGATCCGGCCGCCCTGGTGGACGAATACCTGCGCGTGCTGATGATTCCCGACCCGGTGGCCGCGCGCCGCTTCGTCTCGCCGGAGCTGAAGATCCGCTTTACCGGCGGCCGGGAAATGATCGACCCGGCGCAATGCGCAGCCTTCAACGCCACGCGCTATGGCTGGGTCAAGAAGCGTTTCGAGGGCACCGAAGTGGTAGCCGGTGCCACGGTCGAACAAGCCATCGTCTACAACCGTGGCACGCTGTTTGGCGTGTGGCCCGATGGCGAGGCCTTCGAAGGCAATCGCTACGTGGACCGCTACGTGATCCGCCACGGGCTGATCGTGCAGATGGATGTATGGAACGACAGTGCCGAACGCCTGCTGGTGCGCGCCGGCCTGGCCGAGCTGTAAGGAGGCGGCATGCAAGCGACGATCCTGCCGCCCAATGCGGGCGAAGCGCTGGGCCATGATGATGGACGGGATGCCTATGGCGTGCTGCGCTCGCATGGCCGTTTCGGCTATTCGCCCATCCATCGCCGGCCCGACTATTGCTGGCCCAATGGCGCGAGACTGGCGGTGTACCTGGGCTTCAACATCGAGCACTTCGCTTTCGGAGAGGGGCTGGGGGCCAAGCTGGGGCCGGTCTGTCCGGAGCCCGACGTCCTCAACTATGCCTGGCGTGAATACGGCAACCGTGTCGGCGCCTGGCGCTGCCTGGAACTGTTCGAACAACTGGGCCTGCCGGCCGGCGTGCTCATCAACACCGCGCTCTATGATCATTGCCCGGAACTGGTGGAAGCCTTCGCTGCGCGCGGCGATGAATTGATTGGCCACGGCCACACCAATGCACATCAGCAAGGCACGCTGGACGAGGAGGCCGAAGCCGCCCTGCTGCGCCACTGCCGCACGCGCATCCAGGCCGAGAGCGGAGTACAGCCCACGGGCTGGCTCTCGCCCTGGATTTCGGAGAGCCTGGTCACGCCCGACCTGCTGCAGGAAACCGGCTATCGCTACAACCTGAACTGGGCGCATGACGACCAGCCGGTACGCATGCGCACCCGCACCGGCGAGACGCTGTGGTCGATACCCTATCCGCAGGAACTGAACGACATCCCCATGATCGTGGCGCGCCAGATGGATGGCCGCGACTTCGCCCGCATGATCGTGGACAACTTCGACGAGATGCGCGAACAGGCGCTGCGCCAGCCGCTGGTGATGGGCATTGCCCTGCATCCCTACCTGGTCGGCCAGCCTTATCGCCTGCGCCATCTGCGCACCGCCCTGCAGCATCTGGCGGCGGCGCGCGATCGCGGCGAGATCTGGTTCACCACACCCGGCGCAATCTGCGACCACGTGGACAGCCTCGAACAATTACGCCAGCCGTTCTGAGCCGGCATGACGCATCAGGAGAATGAATTGAGCACTGCCCAGGCCCCTGCGCCTCGTACTACCGCCTTCGAGATCGATGACCATGTCGGTGCCTTCGTGCCGCATGGCCGCTTCACCCTGCCGGGCGCTGCCAGCGGCCCGCTGGCCGGGTTGCGCTTCGCTGCCAAGGACTTGTTTGATGTGGCCGGGCACCCGACCGGCGCCGGCAACCCGGACTGGCTGCGCAGCCACCCCATCCCCACGCGCAGCAATGCGCTGGTGGAGCAGTTGCTGCAGGCCGGCGCCACGCTGGTCGGCAAGACCCTGACGGATGAACTGGCCTACAGCATCCACGGCGACAACCATCATTACGGCACGCCGGTCAACAGCGCCGCACCGGAGCGCGTGCCGGGCGGCTCCTCCAGCGGCTCGGCCGCCGCGGTGGCGGCGCGCCTGTGCGACTTCGCGCTGGGCACCGACACCGGCGGCTCGACCCGCGTGCCGGCCAGCTATTGCGGCGTGTGGGGCCTGCGCACCAGCTTCGGCCTGCTCTCCACGGCCAGCATGGCGCCGCTGTGCCCCAGCTTCGATACGGCCACCTGGCTGGCACATGATGCGGGGACCTTCGAACGGGTCGGGCAGGTGCTGCTGCCCAAGACCGGTTCCACGCAACTGCGCAAGGTCTTGCTGCCATTCGATCTGCTGGAACTGGCCGAGGCCGAGTTCCATCCGGTCGTGCAGCGGGTCTATGACGCACTGCGCAGCGAGCTGCCCGGCGAGCACATGCGGCTGTCGGGCGACGAAGGCGAACTGGAACGATGGCGTCAGGCCTACATCCATGCCTCGGCCTTCGATGCCTGGCAATGCCACGGAGCGTGGATCAGTTCGGCGCGTCCGGTGTTCGGTCCGGCGGTGCAGGCGCGCTGGGACATGGCGCAGAACATCAGCGCCGACACCGCCCGCGCCGCGCGCGAGAAACAGGATCTGGTGCGGCATCGCGTGCGCTCGCTGCTCGGCGCCGACGGGGTGGCGGTGATGCCCTCGGCATCGAGCGTGGCCCCCTTGCGTGACGCCACGGCGGCCGAGATCGACCAGGTGCGTGCGCGCACCTTCCGCCTGACCTGCGTGGCCGGACTGGCGGGCTTGCCGCAGGTGAGCATGCCCTTCACCACTCCCGCCGGACTGCCGATCGGCGTATCATTGCTCGGCCCGGCCGGCAGCGACCTGGCCCTGATCGGGCTGGCGACGCGCCTGTGGCGCAGCCTGCAGGCAGCGCAGTGAGACCGGGCATGATCCACCCCATGACTAGACGATGAGCGACCTCTCTCCCCGCAAGACGACCAAGCCGACTTCCCGCACTGGCAAGTCCCAGGAGCACGCCACCAAACCGGCAGCGGCACCGGCCCCCCCCAGCCCCGCCG
>NZ_DBIC01000169.1:3556-10453 GCF_002296545.1 Herbaspirillum sp. UBA812
ACCGGCAGCGGCACCGGCCCGCCAGAGCCGCGCCGGCCGTCCGCGCGTGCGGCACGACGACCTGGCCGATACCGCGCCCCTGGTACTGGAAGGCGAAGCGGGCGAGGACATCATCGTGCGCATCTACCAGACCGTCTTCGACAGCGTGATGAGCCAGCGCCTCACCCCCGGCACCAAGCTGCCGGAGGCGGCCCTGTGCGAACTGTTCGGCGTGGGGCGCACGGTGGTGCAGAAGGCGCTGCAGAAACTGGCGCACGAACACATCGTGGAGTTGCGGCCCAATCGCGGTGCGGTGGTGGCCATGCCGACACCGGAAGAGACCCGTGAGATCTTCGAGGCACGGCGCGCACTGGAAGGCGCCATCATGCGGCTGGCCGTGCGCAATGCGACGCGCGCCGACCTGGCCAAGCTGCGCCGCCAGCTGAAGGAAGAGCACCAGGTCATGCACAGCTATGCGCAGACCCACTGGGCGCGCCTGGCCTCGTCCTTCCACATGCGGGTAGCCGAGCTGTCGCGCAATGCCACGCTGCAGCGCTATCTGGGCGAACTGGTGTCACGCTGCTCGCTGATCGTGGCGCTGCATGAGCCGGCCGGATATGCGGCCTGCGAGCATGATGAACACACCCATATCGTCGACCTGATCGAGCGCGGCGACAGCGAGGGTGCGGTGGCGGCCATGGAAGCGCATCTGGTCTCGCTGGAGGAACACATTCACCTGGTGAGCGAAAAAAGCGGCAACAGCCTGGCGCGGATGCTGGGGATGGAATAAGGTCATCACCCGCATCACCTGCATCGCTTTGTAGGGATGAAAAAAATGGCGGCAAGGACTGAAGTCCCTGCCGCCATTTTTACGTGCAAACCGTCGATCAGATCGTGACCGATTCCTTCAATGCCTCGCGCGCTTGTGCTGCAATCTCGAAGGAGTGCAGGCGCGCCGCGTGATCGTAGATCTGCGCGGTGATGATGAGCTCATCGAGCGCATGTTCATCGATGAAGGCTTGCAGGCCCTCTTCTACGGTCTCGCGGTCACCGACCACGGCGCAGGACAGCGAGCGCTCAACGTGGGCCTGTTCACCGGGCTGCCACAGGGCATCGATGTCATCCACCGGCGGGCGCAGCTGGCCGGGTGTACCCCGGATGAGATTGAGGAACTGCTGCTGCAGCGAGGTGAAGAGGCGCTCGGCTTCGCGCTGGGTATCGGCGGCGAAGACGTTCAGGGCCAGCATCACGTAAGGCTTCTTCAAGGTGGCCGAGGGCTTGAAGCGCTCGCGGTAGATCTGCACCGCCGACTTCATGAAGCCCGGCGCAAAGTGCGACGCGAAGGCAAACGGCAAACCCAGTTCTGCCGCCAGCTGCGCGCTGAACATGCTGGAACCCAACAGCCAGATCGGCACTTTGAGACCGCTGCCCGGGACGGCGCGCAGGTTCTGGTAGTCCGAGGGCTCGTCGAAATATTCCTGCAGTTCGATGACGTCCTGCGGGAAGTTGTCTGCCGTATCCCCGCCCATGTGGCGGCGCAGGGCGCGCGCGGTGCGCTGGTCGGAACCCGGCGCGCGGCCCAGGCCCAGGTCGATGCGGCCGGGGTAGAGCGACTCCAGCGTGCCGAACTGCTCGGCGATGACCAGCGGCGAGTGGTTGGGCAGCATGATGCCGCCCGAGCCGACGCGGATGGTTTTGGTGTTGGCCGCCACATGCGAGATCACCAGGGACGTGGCCGCGCTGGCGATGCCGGGCATGTTGTGGTGCTCGGCCAGCCAGTAGCGTTTGTAGCCCAGGGCCTCGGCGCGCTGTGCCAGTTCCTTGCTGTTGTTGAAGGCCTGGGCGGCGGTGCTGCCCTGGTTGATCGGCGACAGATCGAGGACGGAAAACGGAATCATGCAGGAATCCTTGTCGAATCGGCACGACCTTCGCAGGCCGTGCCGGTGGCCGGGTAGCTTCCCCGGAAAAGGCGTGCTGTGGTCGGTGAGCGGACTCAGTCCAGCTTCACCACCAGCTTGCCGAAGTTCTTGCCTTGCAGCAGGCCCATGAAGGCTTCAGGGGCCTTCTCCAAGCCTTGCACCACGTCTTCGCGGTAGTGCAGCTTGCCTTCCTTGAGCCAGGTGCCGACTTCCTTCTGGAAGGCCGCATACAGGTCGGGACGATTGACGTAGTAGTCGAAGATGATGAAGCCCTGTACGCGGATGCGCTGGGTCAGCAGGCGGCGCAGGATGGCGCTGCTCTCGGTGGCCAGGCCGCCGCCGTTGTAGTGGGCGATCAGGCCGCACACCGGCACGCGGGCATGGATGTTGAGCAGCGGGATGACGGCGTCGAGCACGGCACCGCCGACGTTTTCGAAATACACGTCGATGCCGCGCGGGCAAGCCGCTTTCAGTTGCTCGGCAAAGTCAGGCGCACGGTGGTCGATACAGGCATCGAAGCCCAGTTCCTTGACTGCCGATTCGCACTTCTGCGCGCCACCGGCAATACCGACCACGTGGCAGCCACGCTGCTTGGCAATCTGGCCGACCAGCGAACCGACCGCACCGGTAGCGGCGGCCACGACCACGGTTTCACCGGCGCGCGGCTGGCCGATGTCGATCAGGCCGGCGTAGGCGGTGTAGCCGGGCATGCCGAGCACGCCCAGCGCATGCGAGGGATGGGCGAAATCGGCGGGCAGCTTGTTGGCACCGCTGCCGTCGGAGATGGCGTATTCCTGCCAGCCGGTATAGGCCATGACCAGGTCGCCTTCCTTGAAATCGGGATGGCGCGAGCTGACCACGCGCGACACCACGCCGCCGGTCATGACGCCATCGATTTCCACCGGCGGTGCGTAGGAAGGCGCGTCGCTCATGCGGCCGCGCATGTAGGGGTCCAGCGAGAGCCATTCACCGCGCAGCAGCATCTGGCCTTCCTGTACTTCCGGAATGGCCACTTCTTCCAGGCGGAAATTTTCGGCAGTGGGAGCGGCAGCGGGACGCGAGGCGAGGACGATGCGGCGGTTGGTCTTGGGCAATTGAGTCATGGAAATCCTTTCCGTATTCGGTTCATTGAGAGGCGCGGCGCGCCATCGAATCTTTCTGGCCTGATCTGGCCTGATCTGGCTTGATTACTGCGGTGCGACCAGCACGTGCCGCGTGACCAGCATGGCCGCTTCCATCGGTGCGCGGTCACGGCCCAGCTTGGACAGCAGGCTGGCACCCAGCCACTGCTGGTACAGCATGGTGGCCGTGGCCAGCGGTTGCAGCACGGTGTGCAGCGAGCCCTCGGCGATGCCTTCCTCGATGCAGGTGGCGATGCGTTCGATGAAACGCTGCGTGCCGCCGTGCAATACCTGGCGCATGTCGTCGGAGAGATCGGCCACTTCGGCGGAGAGCTTGACCACCAGGCAGCGCTGCTCGGCTTCTTCGCAGCACTGGCTTTCCAGCCAGCAACCCCAGTAGGTCAGCAGGCGCTCGCGGGCGCTGCCGCCCTGGCTGCGGTCGGACAGGACGTGATCCAGCCGGTCCAGGTAGCCGGCCACATAATGCTCGATCAGTTCGCGGCCATATTGTTCCTTCGATCCGAAGTAGTGATAGAAGGAACCCTTGGGAATCTGCGCCGCCGCCAGGATCTCGGCCAGACCGACGCCGGTGTAGCCCTTCTGCGCAATGAGCGCATGGCCGGCTTGCAGGATGTGGCGCTTGTTGTGGTCGTAGTGTTCTCGCATGCGGCCCATTCTAACGGAAAATTAGACCGGTCGTCTAAGACCGGTCTTTTTCGCCGGATCAGCGTGATGCCGGTGCCTTGCGCGCAGGTGGAAACAGCGGCCACACCAGCAAGGCCACCGCTGCCGTGACTATCCACACGGCGGGCCAGCCGTGCCATTGCAGCAGCAGCGGAATGGCCTGGGCGGTGAGGAAGAAGACGCCGAACACGCAGCTGTTGCCCAGCCCCAGCGCAGTGCCAACCTGTGCCGGACCCGCAGCCACCGCCAGCTCGGTATAGGCCACGCCATGCCATGCGGAGACCACCACGCCCGCCACCACCAGCACGCCGCCCAGCCATTGCAGCGAGATGGAGAGCCCACTGATCGAAGACACGCCCAGCAGCAGGAACAGCAGCGCACTGCCCAATGCGCAAGCGCGCAGATAAGGACGGCGCTGGCCGTGCGTGTCCGTCCAGCGGCCACTGGCAATGCGCGCCACCGCTGCGCCCACTTGCACCAGCGTCAGCAACACGCTGATGAGGAGCAGGCCGGCCTGCCCCACTTCATGCAGGAAGATGCCGCCGAAGCTGATCAGCGCCACCTGGGGCGCGCACAAGAGGCCGGTGCCCAGTGCCAGCCGCCAGACCAGCGGACTGCGCAGGGCCGGCATCGCAACCGGGGTTGCCGCGTGCGCGTGCGCTGCCTTGTGCGGCTCGCGCAGCCACAGCAACACCAGCGCGACGCTGGCCAGGCACAGGGCCATCAGGAAGCCATATACCGCACCGAAGCCGGCTCGCGCAGCCAGCGTGGGCAAGAGCAAGGCGCCGATGCCGCCACCGAGCGGCACTGCCGTCTGGCGGATGCTCATGGCGAGTCCCCGCTCGCCCTCGGCGAACCAGGCCATGATGGCGCGTCCGCTGGCACCGTTGACACTGCCGCCGAGCAATCCTGCCAGCGTGAGACCAACGCACAGCCACACGAAGGCCGAACCGCCCTGCCCCGGCCGCGCCATCGCCATCAACAGGCACAGCGCGGCGCTGGTCCCCAATAGTCCGGCCAGCAGCACCTTGCGGTCCCCCAGGCGATCGGTCAGCACGCCCCAGGGCAGTTCGCCCAAGGCCACGCCCAGACTGAGCAACCCGAGCGCCAGGCCCAATTGCACATTGCTCAGGTGATAGTCGCTGCGCAGCACCAGCGAAGTCACGGGGATCCCGGAGAACACGGCCGAGAAACTGGCATTGGCGGCAACGCCTGCAGCGAGGACCTTCCAGCGATGCGCTGACGGCCTGACGGGGAGGGTGGCGGGATGAGTGGATAGCGTGGACAAGGCAGGCTCCAGTAGGGATCAGGCCTTGCAGTGTGGCGTGCAGCCTCATGGCTTGAATGCCATAATTCCGGCATTGCCAGCCATTTGACGTTTTCTGCACCATGCCCGCGCGCGACATCGCCTTCCTCATTTTTGCCGATTGCAGCATGCTCGACTTCACCGGCCCGCTGTCGGCCTTCGACGCCGCCAACCGCGTGAGTGGACGCGCGCTCTACCGGATCACGCTGTACTCCGAGCCGGGCGGCCTGATCCGCAGTTCGGCCGGGGCGATGATCCAGACCGAGCGCATTGGCCGCGCCAGTTTCGATACGCTGGTGGTGGCGGGGGGCGGTGCGCCGCGCGAGGGGCTGGTGTCCGATGCACTGCGTCGCTACATCCTGCGCGCAGCCAGCCGTTCGCGCCGCATCGCCGGTGTATGCACCGGGGCCTTCGTGCTGGCGGCCGCCGGACTGCTCGATGGCAAGCGCGCCACCACGCACTGGCGCATGGCGGCCAAGCTGCAGCAGATGCATCCGCAGGTAAAGGTGGACAGCGACCGCATCTATTCCTGCGATGGCAAGGTGTGGACCTCGGCCGGGATTTCCGCCGGGATCGACCTGGCGCTGGCGTTGATCGAGGAGGATCACGGCGCGGAACTGGCCAAATCGGTGGCGCGCGAACTGGTGGTGTATCACCGCCGTCCGGGCGGACAGTCGCAATTCTCGGCCTTGCAGGAAATGGATGGGGGCTCGGAGCGCATCCGCCGCGCACTCAGTTTTGCGCGCGCGCATCTGCATCAGGAAGTGACCGTCGACACGCTGGCCGAAGTGGCCTGTCTCAGTCGCCGCCAGTTTGACCGCAGCTTTGCGGCCGAGACCGGCCAGACCCCGGCGCGCGCCATCGAACAGATGCGCGCGGAAGCGGCGCGGCTGCGCATCGAACAATCACAGGACAGCCTGGAGAGCATCGCCCGCGCCACCGGCTTTGGCGATGCCGAGCGCATGCGGCGCGCCTGCCTGCGGCTGTTCGGCCAACCGCCGCAAGCCATGCGGCGGCTGGCGCGGCTGGACGAGGAGTGACTCGGTTCAGCCGGTGGTCAGGCGCACGCGCGTGATTTCGGACGGGGCCAGCAGCCGCTTGGGCGGGCCCCAGTAGCCGGTGCCGCGGCTGACGTAGATCCACAAGCCTTGCAGGCGCTTGAGCCCGGCCACATAAGGCTGTTGCAGCGGCACGAAGAAATTCCACGGGAAAAATTGTCCGCCATGCGTATGGCCCGACAGTTGCAGGTCGAAACCGGCCTCGACGGCGGCCGTGGCGCTGCGCGGCTGGTGCGCCAGCAGCACGCGCGGATGGCCGGTGGGCGCATCGGCAATGGCGGCGTGCGGATCGCTGCGATGGGCTTCGTCGAAATGATGGGCGGTGTAGTCCGTCACCCCGGCCAGCACCAGACCCGCCCCTTCATGGCGCAGGACCACGTGTTCATTCATCAGCACGGTCACACCCAGGCGACGGACTTCATCGATCCATTCGTGGGCATTGGAGTAGTACTCGTGATTGCCGGTGACGAAGTAGGCACCATGCCGCGCCCGCAGTTGCGCCAGCGGCGCGGTGTGCGGGGCCAGCTGGCGCACGCTGCCATCGACCAGGTCGCCGGTGATGGCCACTACGTCGGGCTGCAGGGCGTTGACCTTGTCGACGATGGCTTGCAGATACGGTGCCTTGATGGTGGGGCCGACGTGGATGTCGCTGATCTGGACGATGGTGAAGCCCTCCAGCGCTGCGGGCAGGTTGGCGATGGGCACGCTGACTTCCACCACGGCAGCGGTACGGCGGGCGTTGAGATAGCCGATGACCGTGGCCGCTGCGGTGAGGGCCAGCACCAGCCAGGCGCTCAGTTCCACCATCTCGTGCTGCTGGATGGGCGGCA
>NZ_DBIC01000045.1:0-8297 GCF_002296545.1 Herbaspirillum sp. UBA812
GGACCATGTTTGATGACCGTCGGCCCGCCGCCGGCACCGCGCCGGGTCAGCGCCCGCACCCGCGCTTCCAGTTCGGAGAGGGCAAAGGGCTTGGCCATGTAGTCGTCGGCACCGAGATCGAGGCCTTGCACGCGCTGTTCCACCGAATCGGCGGCCGTCAGGATCAGCACCGGCAGGCGCGAATTGCGCGCGCGCAGGCGGCGCAGCACCTCCAGGCCGGACATCTTGGGCAGGCCCAGGTCGAGGATCAGCAGGTCGAAATCCTGGGTGGACAAGGCGGAGTCGGCCTCCACCCCGTTCTTGACGCAATCGGCGGCATAGCCGGAATGGCGCAGGGAACGGGTCAGCCCGTCGGCCAGTACGCTGTCGTCTTCAGCAAGGAGGATGCGCATAAGAATCGGTCAGCGAGGCAAGGCCGGCTGAATTGTCTCGGATGGTTGAATTATTGTGATACCTTTTCATTCATATTCCACTAATTCAACCCCCAATGCAAATCAGGGATTGCCTGATGAGCGCTGTCCTTGAGACAGGTCAGGTCGCGGGTTTGAAGTGTAACAATTCAGATTGGGGCATTGAAGTCTGAAGCTTAGGCCTTATAGTAGGAGGCGTCAGCAAGATTTACTTGCTGGCAGCGCAATTTTTGTTGATATAATTTCTCGCATCCATTTCTGGAAAAATCGCTGGAAAATCTGATGAAACGTTTGTGGGTCCTGCTGCTGATCTGTCTGCTCCCGGTGCAAGTATTTGCAGCGGTGCTGACGTACGCCAGCTCGATGGCCGCAACCGACTTCGCAGTCCCGGCTCCGGTGCAAGCCGCCGTGGCGACCCAGCATCTGGTGTCCAAGACCGTTTCCCTGTCCGACCAGGCCGCTTCACTCGGTGACGACCAGTCGCACGCCCTGGTGGCCGATGCCGCCGGCAGCGATGACGACAGCACCGGTTACGCCGACAGCGGTGAAGATTTCTCCACGCACGCCGGTATCGGTGACGAGCCCGTGCTGATGCAATCCCTGGCCATGGTGCCGCAAACTTCCCGCCTGGCGCCCGCTCTGCGTAGCGATGCCGCCCTGCAACCCCCGTTCCTGCCCCGCGCAGGACGTCCTCCCCGGGCCTGATCCCGTCGCCACGCGCGACAGGTTTTGCTGCGCCCGCTGAACTGCCCCTGATCGATTGAGGCTTCGCGCCGTGCGCCAGCAGGACCCTGCGCGTGCGCGGCCAGCGTCGGCCTGCCCGCGCCGGTGCTGATCCTCCAGGGCACACCTGTTCCAGTGATTCCGAATTACGGCCGATGTGACCGCATCACATCATCAGAATCCTTTAGGAGATAGCATGAAAAAAGCATTTGTCGCGCTGATAGTGGCGGTCATGACGCTGTCTGTTGGCATGTCGGCCGTCGAAGCCAAGCGTCTTGGCGGTGGCGGTTCGATCGGCAAACAGTCTTCCAGCGCCAGCCGTCAGGCGCAGAGCCCTGCCCCGATGCAGCAGAACCAGGCCGCCGCTGCCAAGCCGGCCGCGCCTGCTGCCGCTCCGGCTGCAGCCGCCGCCAAGCCGAGCATGTGGAAGGGCCTGCTGGGTGGCGCGTTGCTGGGCCTGGGCCTGGGCGCGCTGCTGTCGCACTTCGGCCTGGGTGGCGCACTGGCCAGCATGATCAGCACCATCCTGACCGTGGCCCTGATTGCCCTGGCGATCATGTTCGTGATCCGCATGTTCCGCCGCAAGTCGGAATCGGCACAGTCCGCGCAACCGGCTCCGGCCTGGGCCAGCGCTGCACCGCAAGCGGCTGACAACGCATCGGCCACGCCGCAGATCGGCTCCATGCTCAAGACCGACCAGTCCGCAGCCTCGACCACCCAGAACGGTTTCGGTGGTGGTTTCGGCAATGCCGAGGCAGCGCCTGCCTACGGTATCCCGGCCGGTTTCGACACCGTGGGCTTCGTGCGCAATGCCAAGACCTACTTCATCCGCCTGCAAGCGGCATGGGACAAGGCTGACATCAACGACATCCGCGAATTCACGACGCCCGAGATGTTTGCCGAGCTGCGCCTGCAGATCCAGGAACGCGGCGCTGCTGCCAACCAGACCGACGTGGTCTCGCTGGATGCTGAAGTGCTGGGCGTGGAAACGGTGGGCAATGATTACCTGGCCAGCGTGAAGTTCTTCGGCTTCATCAAGGAAGATCCGACTGCTTCGCCGGCCCAGTTTGCCGAGATCTGGAATCTGTCCAAGCCGGCTGCCGGCCAGGGTGGCTGGGTGCTGGCTGGTATCCAGCAGCTCGATCCGGTCCAGGGCTGAGTCAACGGCCCGGACAAATTGGCAAGAACGTTCATGTAACAAGTTTCAGTTTGGCGCGGAAGGCGGCGGTTAGTGGATGAGCGTCGCCAGTCCGTTTTACCGCCGGCTTTTGCCGGCGGTTTTTTTTGTTCGCTTGGTTCTGCATTCCACGCCTGAAGTTTTCTTCATTTCGGTCCGGAGCCGCCCAAGTGGCGGGCATCATTTTTCCTCTTCCGGCCTTTTCCTTCGTATCGCAGCGTCCCATAAAAAAGCACCGCATCAGCGGCGCTTGTGAGATTGCTCGTCCGGCGCAGTGCCGGTGCGATCTCTGGCCCGATCCCGGTCCTGTCCTGGAGAACGCTCGTCCGACAGAGGAAACAGCAACGCCACCATCACCAGGATGATCAGCAGTACCAGCGTGATCTGATCCAGTCCGTCCATGGTCATGCGGTCTTGCCGTGTGATCGACGCCGCGCGTCGCGCCAGCCCAGGCTTTTCTGTTCGACGGTGCGCAGCAGGCTGTCGCTGACTTTGCCCAGCACGGCCAGGATCAGGATCGCGCACAGCACCAGGTCCGGCCGGCTGCTTTCGCGCCCATCCGAGAGCAGGTAGCCCACGCCCTTGGTAGCGGCGATCAGTTCGGCCGCCACCAGGAACATCCACGCCAGGCTCAGTCCGCCGCGCAGGCCGGCAAACAGGTAGGGCAGGGAGGCCGGCAGCAGGATGTGGCGGATCAGTTCGCCGGTGCTGAGGCCGGAGCTGGTGCCGACTTCGATCAGCTTGTGGTCGATGTCGCGAATGCCGGCCACCAGATTCAGGTACACCGGGAAAAACGCACCGATGGCAATCAACACCACCTTGGGCGTTTCGTCGATGCCCAGCCACAGCAGCAGGAGCGGAATCCAGGCCAGGCTCGGGATGGCGCGCAGCGCCTGGAAACTGGGTTCCAGCAGGGCTTCGGCGCGGCGGCTGATGCCGACCAGCAGACCCAGGGCAACCGCCAGCACGCTGCCGATCACGAAGCCGGAAGCCACACGGGCGAGGCTGGCAGCGATATGCGGCAGCAATTCACCGCGCTGCGCCAGTGACCACAGGGTGTGTGCCAGCTCGCTGGGCGGTGGCAGCAGGCGCGCGGGAATCCAATCCAGCCGCGCACCGGCTTCTACCGCCAGCAGGAACAGCAAAGGAACGATCCAGCCGGTGAAGCGCCCCGGACGATAGCCATCGTCATGCGGCCAGCCACGGCGGCGCGGGGTGGCCGCGCGGGCCACGGGCGGCTTGGCGGCGTCCAGCTTGGGCGTGGCCTGCAGCTTGGCCGGAAGCGGGATGGGATCAGCCATGACCTCAGGCCTTCACCACGCCCTGCGCATAGCTGGGATCGATCAAGGCATTGATGGTGCGCGGCAGGTCGGTGCCGCTCTTGACCAGGTCTTCTTCCAGCAGGATGGGCGAGGCTGCGCGCAGGGCCTCGATGTGTTCGCGGCCGATCTGCGGTTGCGAAAAATCGTTGCGCTTCAGTTGCAGGCGCGCCACCTGTGCCGACAGCTTGGACTCTTCCGACAGCAGGGCCACGGTCTCGTCGGGATGGGCGATGATCCAGCTGCGCGCACGTTCATAGGCGGCGAGCACGCGCTTGACCTGGTCCGGATGGCGGGCGGCAAAGGTGTCGCTGACGTTGAGGAAACCGTAGGTGTTGAAGTTGACGTTGCGGTAGATCAGGCGCGATCCGGCTTCCAGTTCGCTGGCCGCCAGATGGGGATCGAGCCCGGCCCACGCGGCCACGCGGCCCTGTTCCAGTGCGGCCCGGCCATCGGCGTGCTGCAGGTGGACGATTTCGACGTCGCTCTTCTTGAGGCCATTCTCATGCAGTGCGCGCAGCAGGAAGAGATACGGATCGGTGCCCTTGGTGGCGGCGATCTTCTTGCCCTTGAGTTCGGTGATGGACTTCACCGTCGACTCCTTGCCCACCGCCAGCGCCGTCCATTCCGGACGCGAATAGATGTACACCGCCTTGACCGGATTGCCATTGGCCCGCGCCAGCAGGGCGGCCAGGCCGGCGGTGCTGCCGAAGTCCACGCTGTCGCTATTGAGATATTCGAGCGCGCGGTTGCTGCCGGCGCTGAGAACCCATTTGACTTCGGTGCCTTGTGCCTTGATATCTTCCTCCAGCCAGCCGAACTTGCGCAGCACCAGGCTGGGCGGCGAGTAGTAGGCATAGTCCAGGCGGATGGTCTTGGGCGGCTGTGCGGCACGCGCCAGCAGGGGCGCGCTGCCCAGTACGGTAGCGCCGAGCGCGGCGGGGGCCAGGCGCAAGAAGTCTCTGCGTTGCATGAATGGGTTCTCCCTAGGTTGGATCGCCCCGCGCGAAGTGGCGCAGCACGGCCATGGCCGGCCGCAAAGGCGGGACAAACCGACACTCTAAGGACGAAGCTCTGGCGGAAGAACGACTATTTTCGCGCTTGCATATGCGGGCGGCGCATGTGGCCGCAGGCCCGAACGGGGGGCATTCCATGGAGGCCGATGGCCGTCATGTCCTCATGCAGAGATGCAGAGATGCAGAGATGCAGAGGTGCAGAGGTGCAGAGATGTACAGATGCAGTTGTGTAGAGGAGACGGCATGCCGCCGTTCAATCATGTAGTCCTCTGCAGGAGTGGCAGACCGGCCAGGTAGAGAGAGGAGGACGAGGAGCACGATGAGGCCACGGAGAAGATGCGTCTCCGTACGCGCCTCATCGATTTACGGCAGGCACAGTTCGAACAGCGCACCACCATCCGGATGATTGGACAGGCGCGCTTCGCCATGCCGGGTCTCCTTGTTGTGGGCGGTGGCAATGGCATTGCACAGGTCCATGCCCAATCCGGTGGACGGCTTCTTTTCCTGGGTGCCGATGCCGGGGCCATCGTCGCGCACCGTGAAGATCACGCCGCCTTCCGGATGCTTGCGGCAGCCCAGTGCGATCTGCGAGCGTGCAAAGCGGCTGGCATTCTGCAGCGCCGCTTCCAGCGCCAGCGCCACCAGGTGTTCATCGAAGAAGCCGATCACCGGCATGTCGGTTTCGTCCACCTGCAGGGCGATGTCGTTGCTGCGGGAGACGCCGTGCTCGCGCACCAGGGCATCGAGGAAGTCCAGCGGCGAGACCGCCTCGACCTGCGCGCGCAGGCCCTGGGAATCGGCCTTGTAGAGGGTCAGGAAGGCGATCAGCTTTTCCTGCAGGGCCAGGCAGGTGACATGGGCCTGCTGCACGCGCGGCACGTCGTCGGACAGGCGGCGCAATTCCCCCTCCAGCACACCCAGGGAGTTTTTGATGTCGTGAATGATGATCGCGGCAAGCTTGGGATCCATGGTCAGCTCTTCGGGGCTACTTTGGTCAGGGTGTCGCGCAGGAATTTGTGCATCTTCGCGACTCTATCGTTGCCGGGAATCAGGCGGTCCAGGGTGGCCAGGTAGCGGCGCACGCGCTTGACGTATTCTTCGTTCCAGCCGCGCTGGCTCATCCACAGCAGGTGCAGCTGGGCGGCGGCCAGCAGCACGCCGGTGTTCTCCGGCATGCTGGCCAGCGCCTCTTCCAGCCGCGCCAGCGACTCGTCGGGCTTGGCGCTGCGCATGAGGGCATTGGCTTCGGCGATGATGCTCATGCAGTGCTTGACGGCACCGTCGATGAGCTCCTCGGCCAGGTTGGCGCGGCCGGTATCGGCCAGCACCTTGCGCGCCAGCATCTGCAGGGTCTTGTTCTCGTGGTCGGACTTGACCGCTTCGGCGATCAGCTTGGCACCTTCCTCATCCTTGCCCATCGAGAAGGCGGCCTTGGCCAGCGCCAGGGTGGCGGTGTCCGAGGCTTCCTTGCCGGCCGCCTGGCGGGCCGTCTCGAAGGCTTGCTGGGCCGAGATGGTGTCGCCCAGCTGGACGTAGGCCTGGGCCTGCACGGCGGCCTGCGCGGAGACGAAGATGTTGGATTCCTCGTAGCGGCGCGGCGCGCTTTCCAGCAAACGCAGCGCGGCATCCGGATCGCCGCTGTCGATGTGCACCTGGGCCAGCGACAGCAGATCGGTGGGCTGCGCGGTGAGCGAACCCTTGGTGTGCTTCAGCACCTTGTCATAGGCCTCGCGCGCCTGGTCGAGATGGCCGCTGCGGTAGGCCACATCGCCCACCAGGCGGCTGCGGCGTGCCGAGGGAATGATCTCGGAGGACTTGGTCAGTGCCTCCAGCGCGCCTTCCTGGTTGCCCTGGGCTTCGTCGATCTGCGCCATCAGGTCGTAGGCGGCGATGAACTGCTTGTTTTGCGCCAGCACGTCCTGCACGATCACGCGCGCATCATCCATCTGGCCGGCCACGATGTTGCAGCGGGCCAGGCCGATCTTGGCCCATACCAGGTCGTCGCGCATGGCCAGGGCCTGCTTGTAGACCTCGCGCGCCTCGTCGATGCGGCGCTGTTCGATCAGCAGCGTGCCCTTGGTCTTCATGATCTCGACGATCCACTTGGGGGCCGACTTGAGCACGTTGTCGCATTCGATGATGGCGCCGGTGATGTCCTTGCGCTTCATCTTTTCGGTCACCGGCAGCATGGCGTGCTGCTTTTCCAGCAGTCGATCCACGCGCTCGGCGATGCGGCTGGCCGTGAGCGGCTTCAACATGTAGGCGTCGGGCTGGAACTCGGCGGCGCTGGCCACCAGGTTGTAGCCGCTCTCGGCCGTCACCATGATGAACATGCAGGTCGGCGAGAGCATGTTCTGGGTGCGGAAGAACTCCAGCAGCTGCTGGCCGTTGCTTTCCTTGTTGAGGTTGTAGTCGCAGATGATCAGGTCATAGGTGCCGGACTGCACGAAGCGGATGGCTTCATCGGGCGTGGCAGCCTGGTCGACCTTGGTCACGCCGAGCTGCCCGAGGTGCATGCGGATGTTCTGGCGCATCGTCGGCATGTCGTCGATGACCAGGCAGCGCAGGGCGCTGATGTGGCTGAAGGGCACTAAACTCATGAGAACGGTCTGTAAAGCGATCTGTAAGGCGATCTGTTCGGGATTGCGGAATGCCGTGGGCCGAATAATTGCCGCGGCGCAATATCGTGCGAGATGACGACTATTGATACCAATTTGGCCATTGCTGACGAATTATTCCCCCCAACTCGCGAGTGTGCCGTTTTTTTTCCTTCCATGCATCATTCCTCTGCGATTTATGAAGTTTTTGGCAGGTCGGCCTCTCGTATAATTGTGGTTTTCGCCCACGGATGGAATTTGGGCCGACAAAAAGGCTTGCACTAAGCACTGTTTTTTTATACAGTATCGCTCTATCGGGGCGGTCATCCACTGCCCCCGGGCAACACCCGCGGCCTGCCAGCGATGGCCAGGCACTGCGAGCAAGATCCAAGCAACATTCAAGCAACATCAGCAAGACTCCCCCTGACACCCGTCTTCACGACATTTTGCCGAGAGAGATTTATGGACGACAAAAAAGCTGCGAACAACTCTGAAAAGAGCAAGGCGCTGGCCGCCGCGTTGGCACAGATTGAAAAGCAGTTTGGCAAGGGCTCGGTGATGCGCATGGAAGATGGCGTCATCGCTGAGGAAATCCAGGCGGTTTCCACCGGCTCCCTGGGCCTGGACATCGCGCTGGGCGTCGGTGGCCTGCCGCGTGGCCGCGTCATCGAAATCTACGGTCCGGAATCCTCGGGCAAAACCACCCTGACCCTGCAGGCGATCGCCGAAATGCAGAAGCTGGGCGGCACCTGCGCCTTCATCGACGCCGAGCACGCGCTGGACGTCACCTACGCGCAAAAGCTGGGCGTGAACCTGAGCGACCTGCTGATCTCGCAGCCCGATACCGGCGAACAAGCCCTGGAAATCTGCGACGCCCTGGTGCGCTCCGGTGCGGTGGACCTGATCGTGGTCGACTCCGTGGCCGCGCTGACCCCCAAGGCTGAAATCGAAGGCGACATGGGCGATTCCCTGCCCGGCCTGCAAGCCCGCCTGATGTCGCAGGCGCTGCGCAAGCTGACCGGCAGCATCAACCGCACCAACACCACCGTGATCTT
>NZ_DBIC01000047.1:0-4461 GCF_002296545.1 Herbaspirillum sp. UBA812
GCGAAGGGGCCGACGCGAATGCGCGTGCGCTCTCCTGCCTCGGTTGCGATCTTTTGCGTGTACGAATGGATGCCGGCGGCGCTGAGCTTGTTGCGCAATTCATTGACCTTGTCCTGGGTGGCCAGCGCAGCCACCTGGATGACGAACTTGCCACCGGCCGCAGCCGGTTTCTTTTCCGCCGGGGCCGGAGCTGCAGCCGCACTGGCGGGCTTGCCTTCCAGAATGGCCAGCGCACGTGCGGCATCGTCGTCGGCAGTGTGCGCAGGCGCCTTGGGCTTGGCGGCTTCCTTCTTCGGTTCTTCCTTGTGCTCGGCCACGGCCGGCTTCTTTTCCTCGGCCTTGGGAGCGGGCTTTTCAGTATGCTTTTCCACCGGCTTGTCAGCCGGCTTCTCGACCACCTTGGGTGCCACGGCGGCCACCGGCGGCGTCACCGGCTGGGCCGGGGCAGCTTGCGTGGCCGCTGCTGCGGGCTCAGGGGCGATGCTGGACGGCTCGACGATCTCTTCCTTCTGGTCCAGCGAAGCCTGCTTGGCATCACGGCCACCCGGCTGGGCCACGCCGGAAGCCGGCTGGTCCTTGGACGGGATCTGGATGGCGATGTCGTCGTTGAGCGGCTTGGGCTCGGAATCGAGGATCATCGGCAACACGATCACCACGGCCAGCGTCAGCGCGACGGCACCGATCAGGCGGCGGCGGGCGCGTTTCTTTTCCGGCAACAGCGGATCGGCGGCAGCATCCTTGCCGGCCTTGCTGCGGCTGCTGCGGGCAGAACCGGCGGCACCACCGGCCGCACTGCGGCTGCTACGGCTGCGGATGACGGAAGATTGCTCCTCGGAACGTGAACGGAAGGACCCTTGGTCAGCAGAAGAATCCTGCTTGTTTTTACGGAAAAACGAGAACAAGCCCATGCGGAGTCGTCTTGAATTGATCTGGAAATCGTGGAAAACCTGCCTGGCCACTCAGGTCCTGGCACCGCCTGGCAAGGGCGGCCGGCTCCGGAACGCGGGTTCGGAATCAGTGCAGACCAGGGCGGCGCGCCTGCATGACGCCGGCTACGGTCAGGAAGGACCCGAAAACCACAATTCTATCATTCTCCCCTGCTCTGCTTAATGCATTTGCATACGCCTCGGCCGGTGTAGTGAAGGTTTCTACGCTGCGCGCCGCGTCCCGCCTGAATTCCGGCTGCACGCCGGCCCCCAGCAGGGCTTCCTTGAGCTGTTGCGCGCTGGCCGCGCGCGGCAGCGGCAGGTCGGTGACGCACCAGTGGTCGATCTTGTCCTTGAGGTGGCCGATGACGCCTTCGATGTCCTTGTCCAGCATGGAGCCGAACACCGCATAGGTGTAGGGGTGGAAGCCCATGTTGTCCAGGTTCTGCGCCAGCGTGGCGGCCGCATGCGGGTTGTGGGCCACGTCCAGGATCACCAGCGGCTGGCCCGGCAGCACCTGGAAGCGGCCCGGCAGCTCCACCGTGGCCAGGCCGGTGCGCACTTCCTGGGCACCCACCGGCAACACTTCGCGCAGGGCTTCCAGCGCGGCCAGGGCGGCCGAGGCGTTGAGGATCTGGTTGGCACCGCGCAGGCTGGGATAGGCCAGCGAATTGCGGCGCATGCCGCGCCCGCCATAGGCCCATTGCTGCTTGTCGCCCTGGTAGTTGAAGTCGCGGCCCATGAGCCACAGGTCGGCACCGATCTTCTCGGCGTGAGCGATGAGCGACTTGGGCGGCACCGGGTCGCCGCACACGGCCACCTTGCCAGGACGGAAGATGCCGGCTTTCTCGAATCCGATCTCTTCGCGGGTCTCGCCCAGGTATTCGGTATGGTCGATGTCGATGCTGGTGACGATGGCCACATCGGCATCGATCACGTTGACCGCATCCAGGCGGCCGCCCAGGCCGACTTCCAGGATCACCACATCCTGCCGGGCATCGGCCAGCAGCTTCATGATGGCCAGGGTGGTGAATTCGAAATAGGTCAGCGAGATGTCGCCGCGCTGGGCCTCCACCGCCTCGAAGGCGGCGATCAGCTGGGCATCGCTGGCCATGTCGCCGGACAAGCGGGCGCGTTCATTGAAATGCAGGAAATGCGGCTTGATGTACAGGCCCACGCGATAACCGGCGCGCAGCAGGATCGATTCCAGCATGGCGCAGGTGGAACCCTTGCCATTGGTGCCAGCCACCATGATGACGGGGCAGTCGAAGCGGATGTCGAGCTTTTCCTTCACGGCCTGCACACGGTCCAGGCCCATGTCGATCTGCTTGAAGTGGCGTTGTTCCAGCAGGGCCAGCCATTCGTTCAAGGTGGCGGGAGTCGGGGAGGCTTGGGAAGTCATGGCGCGTCTCGGTCGGTGAAGCTGCTGCTCGAAAAACGGATTACGGATTACGGCTTGCGGATGTCGAAAAGACAAAGCCCGGATTTGCACTTCTGCAAATCCGGGCCTGAAGTATAGCGGCTAATCAGGAAACCGTTTCGGCGGACTGATTTTGCAGCAGGGCCAGCAGATGGGCGATTTCCTCGCGCATCTTGCGGCGGTCGACGATCATGTCGATGGCACCCTTGGTGACCAGGAATTCAGCACGCTGGAAGCCTTCCGGCAGCTTCTCGCGCACCGTGTTCTCGATCACGCGCGGGCCGGCAAAGCCGATCAGGGCCTTGGGTTCGGCCATCACCACGTCGCCCATGAAGGCGAAGGACGCCGAGACGCCGCCCATGGTCGGGTCGGTCAGCACGCTGATGAAGGGCAGCTTCTTTTCCGACAGCTTGGTCAGCATGGCGGTGGTCTTGGCCATCTGCATCAGCGACAGCAGGCCTTCCTGCATGCGCGCACCGCCGGTGGCGGTGATGCAGATGAAGGGGACCTTCTGTTCCAGTGCGGCCTGGGCACCGCGCGCAAAGCGCTCGCCGACCACGGAGCCCATGGAACCGCCCATGAATTCGAACTCGAAGCAGGCCACCACGACCGGCAAGGTCATGATGGCGCCGCCCATGACCACCATGGCGTCGGTTTCGCCGGTGGATTCCATGGCGTCCTTCAGGCGATCGGGGTACTTCTTGCTGTCCTTGAACTTCAGGGTATCGACCGGCAGGGCTTCCTGGCCGATCTCATAGCGGCCGCCTTCGTCGAGCAGGGCATCGAGACGAGCGCGGGCGCGGATGCGCATGTGGTGGCTGCACTTGGGGCAGACATGCAGGTTCGATTCCAGGTCGGTACGGTACAGCACGGCCTCGCAGGAGGGGCACTTGACCCACAAACCTTCCGGGATGGCTTTGCGGCTGGTGGAGCCGCGTTGAATCTGGGGTGGCAATAACTTCTCGAGCCAGCTCATAGAGACCTCATAGATGTTTCCGGTGGCGCGCATTGTACCAGAGCCCACCGGCGGCGGACGTAAAGCACGGTCATGCTTTCCGGCGAGCAAGAAAATGTACGCTGCCCGCTTGCGCCGAATCAAAAAACAAAGCCCCCGGACGCTGCCGGAGGCTCCTCATTGCGCTCCCCTGCCCTACCGGACCGGGGACGCTGCGGCTCAGGCGTCCAGCGCCTGGCGGATATCGGTGACGAAGGCTTGCACCGCTGCGCAGGCCTGGTCGTGCGGGGTGTTTTCCAATTCGGCAATGATGCGGCTGCCGATCACGACCGCATCGGCCACGCTGCCGACGGTGCGGGCGGTAGCGCCGTCACGGATGCCGAAGCCTACCGCGATGGGCAGCTTCACGTGCTGGCGGATGGCGGCGATGCGCTCGGCCACTTCGGCCGTGTCGATGTGACCGGCACCGGTGACGCCCTTCAACGAGACGTAATAGCAGAAGCCGCTGCTGACGGCCGCCACCTGGCGGATACGTTCTTCCGAGGAGGTCGGGGCCAGCAGGAAGATCGGGTCCATGCCCTTGGCCTGCATCTTTTGGGAGAATTCTTCACATTCCTCGGGCGGATAGTCCACCACGATGGTGCCATCCACGCCCGCCTCGCTGGCCGCTGCGATGAAGGCATCCACGCCAAAGCGTTCAATGGGATTGGCATAGCCCATCAGCACGATGGGGGTGTGGCTGTTGGTCTTGCGGAATTCACGCACGTAGCCCAGCACGTCGTGGGTGCTGATGCCGAATTTCAAGGCGCGTTCGCAGGCGCGCTGGATCACCGGACCTTCGGCCATGGGGTCGGAGAACGGCACACCCAGTTCGAGGATGTCGACGCCGCCGGCCACCAGTGCGTGCAGCAGCGGCACGGTCAGCTCGGGGGCCGGGTCACCAGCGGTAATGAAGGTAATGAGCGCCTTGCGCTTCTGCTCGGCCAGTTGGGAGAAGGTGGTCTGGATTCTGGACATGATGATATGAAGTTTTTTGTCGAAACTGCCGACCGGCTCCACAGAGCCGGTCGGCACGTGCGGGCAGGCCGGGGATCAACCCTGATGCTGTTGCACGGTATGCATGTCCTTGTCCCCACGGCCGGACAGGTTGACCAGCACGA